>JBEIVK010000327.1:0-4936 GCA_040373935.1 Alphaproteobacteria bacterium | reverse complement strand
CGTGCGCGGGGGCGTCGAGGGGGCGGCCGTCGGCGAGCGTGGCCCACAGCGCCGGGCGGGCGGGAGAGAGGAAGGGGGCGTTACGGGGGAAACCTTGGTTTCCCCTGTCCCCAGCACACGCACAGCGAGACGGATGCGGCCGGAACGCGCCTCAGTCGCCGTCGCGCTGGAACCGGGAGGCGGCGGCGCGCAGGAGGTCTGTCACGCTGAGGATGCCGACCAGATGGCCATCGCCGTCGAGCACCGGCATCGCGCCGACCTGGGCCTCGGCGAGGCGGGCGCACGCGGAGGAGAGCGGGGTGCCGAGGGGCAGGGACCAGACCTCGGCGCTCATCGCGGTGGAGACGGAGCGGGCGAGGGCGGCGTCGGTGTCGGCCCCGCCGCCCAGGGCGGAGCGCAGGTCCCGCTCGGTGAGGATGCCGACGAGGCGGCCGTCGTCGAGCACGGGGAGGGCGCGGCAGCCGCGGGCGACGAGGCGGTCGAGGGCGGCCTGCAGCGGCGCGTCGAGGCCGATGCTCTCGACCGGGGTGCTCATCCAGGCGGCGATGGTCTCAGCCATGGGTGACCAGGACCGGCGCCTTGCACTCGCGCACGACGCGCTCGGTGACGGAGCCGAGCAGGGCGCGCCGGATGCCGGTGCGGCCGTGGGTGCCCATCACGACGAGGTCGTGCTCCCCTTCGGCGACCTGCGCGAGCACCTCCTCCGGGGGGAAGCCCTCGCGGATGAGGGTGGCGTGGGAGAGGCCCGGGGGAACCTCCTCTCTGCAGACTTGGTCCAAGCGGTGCCGCTGCTCGCGCGTGATCTCGGCGCTCATCTCGGTGAAGAGCGGGCCGGCGGGCCCGGCCATGCCGAGCTCGGTGGCGTAGAAGTGCGGGACGACGCCGACATGCAGGAGCGTGAGGTGGGCGCCGTTGCCGCGGGCGACCTGGATGGCGAGGCGCAGCGCCGCGAGGGATGTGTCGGAAAAGTCGATGGGTACCAGGATCTTCTTGAACATGGGCGCTCCGGGGTGGACGGGTGAGCGGGGACGCTCAGGGGCAGATGGGGCCGACCGGGGCGACGGCGGCGTCAAAGGGGGCAGGGCCGCGGGTGCGCATGCCCAAGGCGCCGAGGCCAAACAACAGCAGGGCGAAGGCGAGGGCGCGGCGGGCGAGCAGGCTGGAGGCCACGATGCGACGGAGGCCCCACGCCGCGACGGACAGCGCGGGGACGGTGCCGAGACCGAAGGCGGCCATCGCGAGCGCGCCGGCCACGGCCGAGCCGCTGGCCACGGGGAAGGCGAGCGCGGCGTAGACGAGGCCACAGGGCAGGAGCCCGGTGAGTCCGCCGAAGGCGACACGGGAGGGGAGGTCGGCGCGGCGGGCGAGCCGGCCGGCGGCGCCGACCACGCCGGGAAGCGGGGCAGAGGGCAGGTGGACGAGGCCGGCGAGCTGCAGAGAGAAGGCGATGAGCAGGACGCCGGCGAGGGCGGTGCCGAGCCAGCCCGGCCCCGGCAGGCTGGCGCCGAGCGCGCCGGCGGCGGCGCCAAGCAGGGCGTAGGTGCCGACCCGCCCGAGCGACCAGGCGAAGCCGCGGGCGGGGCCGGTGGCGTGGGCGGCCACGGAGAAGCCGCCGCACATCCCGACGCAGTGCGGGCTCCCGAGAAGGCCTGCGAGGAACGGGCCGCCCAGAATCGGGCCGAGGAGGGCCGGGTCCGGCATCACCAGCGGCACGCGACGCCCCGGACGGCGGGGGCGGGCCCCGCGCAGAGCCCGGCGCCCGCCTGGCCGGCGTGCCTGCGGCCATCGTCGCGGACGGTGCGCGGCCCAAGAGGGGGGACCGCCGCCGACGCCGCGAGGGCCGCCAAGCGGTGCCGCCCGCGCAGGGGGCCGCGGTCCACGCACAGGCCAAAGCCGGGGTCGGGCGGGGATGTGTCCAGGGGACCTCCGGGGCTTCGCTATGCAATGGCCGTGCCAAGGCGCATGGCGCCGCGCGCCGCGCGCCTGGGGGGTGGGCCGGGCGCTCGCGCTGGCCCGGGGCGTGCGTCCCGGCCCAGGGGCATGGGCCAAAACGCCCAGGACCAGGCCCGGCGCCCCCGGGCTCGCGGTGCGCACCGGACAGACCAGCGATGGCATGACTTTTGCTTTCCGGCCCGGCCGGAGGTCAGCCGTGCCCAGTCTCAACCCGGCGGTGGCCGGAGAAGCATCCGCTTCCGCCCCCTACGACGACGCCATCGTCAAGAAGTTCGTCTTCGCCACGGTCCTGTGGGGCGCGGTGGGCATGCTCGTGGGCGTCATCATCGCCCTGCAGCTCGCCCACTGGCCCGCGAACCTTGGCCTTCCCTACACCACCTTCGGGCGACTCCGCCCCCTGCACACGAACGCGGTCATCTTCGCGTTCACGGGCAACTTCATCTTTGCGGGCGTGTACTACTCGCTGCAGCGGCTGCTCAAGGTGCGGATGTTCTCCGACGCGCTCTCCAGCGCGCACTTCTGGGGCTGGCAAGCCATCATCGTCTCTGCGGCCATCACGCTGCCCCTCGGCCTGTCCCAAGGCAAGGAGTACGCCGAGCTGATCTGGCCCATCGACATCGCCATCGCGGCGATCTGGGTGGTGTTCGCCATCAACTTCTTCGGGACCCTCGCGATCCGCAAGGTCAAGCACCTGTACGTCGCGATCTGGTTCTACATGTCGATGGTCATCACCATCGCCGTGCTGCACATCGTCAACAGCCTCGCGCTGCCGGCGACCCTCACGCGGTCCTACCCGGTGTTCGCCGGCATGACCGACGCGCTGGTGCAGTGGTGGTACGGGCACAACGCCGTGGGCTTCCTGCTCACCACGCCGATCCTCGGCCTGATGTACTACTTCCTGCCGAAGTCGGTGGGGCGCCCGGTCTATTCGTACCGGCTGTCCATCGTGCACTTCTGGGCGCTGGTCTTCCTCTACATCTGGGCCGGGCCGCACCACCTGCTCTACTCGGGCCTGCCCGACTGGGCGCAGACCCTGGGCATGGTCTTCTCGGTCATGCTCATCGCGCCGTCCTGGGGCGGCATGCTCAACGGCCTGCTCACGCTGAAGGGGGCCTGGGGCCGGCTGCGCACGGACCCCATCGTGAAGTTCTGGGCCGTCGCCATCTCGTTCTACGGGATGAGCACTTTCGAAGGCCCGATGATGTCGATCCGCGCCGTCAACTCGCTCTCGCACTACACCGACTGGACCATCGGCCATGTGCACAGCGGCGCGTTGGGGTGGGTCGGCATGGCGGCCTTCGCGATGCTGTACGACCTCGTGCCGCGCCTGTGGAAGACGCAGCTCTACAGCGTCTCGCTGGCCACGAAGCACTTCTGGCTCGCCACGGTCGGCATCGTCCTCTACGTCGTGGCGATGTGGACCGCCGGCATCACCCAGGGCCTCATGTGGCGGGCGGTCGATGACGCCGGCCAGCTCCAGTACCCGAACTTCATGGACACGGTGCTCCAGCTCATGCCCTTCTACTGGGTGCGGCTCGGCGGCGGGACCATGTACCTCCTCGGCGTGCTGATGATGGCCTACAACCTCGTCCAGACGGCGCGCGGCGCCCCGGCGGCCCAGGCGGCCCCCGTCGCCGCGCCGGCCACCTGAAAGGAGGGGCATCCCATGTCCGACAACACCACCACCAGCGCCTGGAACTGGCACCGCTCCCTCCTCGAGCACCGCAGCGCCCTGTTCGCCGTGCTCACCACCGTGGCCATCTCGATCGGCGGCATCGTGGAGATCGTCCCGATGTACAGCCTCGCGGCGGGGCCGGAGTCCGTCGAAGGGGTCGCGCCGTACACCGCCCTCGAGCTGGCGGGCCGTGACATCTACGTCCGCGAGGGCTGCTACAACTGCCACTCGCAGATGGTCCGGCCCTTCCGCAGCGAGACGCTCCGCTACGGCGAGTGGTCGCGCGCCGGGGAGTACGCCTACGACCGCCCGTTCCAGCTCGGCAGCCGCCGCATCGGCCCGGACGTGCACCGCCTCGGCGGCAAGTACCCGGACGCCTGGCACTACGAGCACATGAAGGACCCGCGCGCGACCTCCCCCGGCTCCATCATGCCGCCGTATCCCTGGCTGTTCGAGGACACGGTGAGCCCGACGGACGTGCAGGCGAGCCTGACGGCCATGAAGGGGCTGGGCGTGCCGTACACCGACGCCGACATCGCGAACGCCCCGGCGGCGATGTCCGCGCAGGCCCACGGCATCGTCGCCCGCCTGAACGGCAGCGGCATCCAGGTGGAGCCAGACCGCGAGATCATCGCGCTCATCGCCTACCTTCAGCGTCTCGGCACGGACGGCAAGGCCGCCCTCGCCAGCCGGGGGGCGCCGTGAACCCCGTCTTCGAGAAGGCGCGCGACGTGCTCGCGCGCTCGGCGGCCGAGGGCACGCTGATGGGCGTGATGACGGTCTTCTTCTTCGGCATCTTCTGCGCCTGGGCCGCCTGGGCGTGGGCCCCCCGCAACCGCGAACGTCTCGACGCCGCCGGCCGTCTGCCCCTGGACGACACGGACCCGCGCGCCGGAGGTGAAGCATGAGCCAGGACAACACGCAGGACGTCGTGCTCGGCCATTCCGAAGAGTGCGACGGCATCGACGAGTACGACAACCGCCTGCCGCGGTGGTGGCTGGGCATCCTGTACGTCTCGGTGATCTGGGGCGTCGCCTACGCCGTGCACTACCACTTCACGGGCGGCATCTCCCAAGCCGGGGACTACGAGGCGGAGGTCGCGGCGGCCAACGCCCGGTGGCCCGCGCCGAGCCCCGAGGAGGCCATCGCGCGCGCGTCCACCCCCGAGGCCATCGAGCAGGGCAAGGCGGTCTACGCCCAGAACTGCGTGGGCTGCCACGGCGCGGAGCTGAAGGGCGGCATCGGCCCCAACCTGACGGACCCGGAGTGGATCCACGGCGGCAGCCTGTCGGCCATCTCGTCGACCAT
>JBEIVK010000762.1:0-2229 GCA_040373935.1 Alphaproteobacteria bacterium | reverse complement strand
CGGCGCCCCCGCGCTCGACCCCGAAGCCGCCGAGAAGGCCGCCCGCCACCTCGCCAAGACCCGCGCCGGCCTCCTCCGCTGGCTCGACACCCAGGGCGGCCGCGCCTCCTTGGGGGACCTCCACGACCACAGCGAGCGCCGCTACTTCATCGGCCACAAGAAGTTCTCCGACCTCATGGAGTCCCTGGTCGCCGACGCCGTGGTCGACTACGACGCCGCCGAGGGCAGCGTCACGCTCACCGAGGCCGGCCGCAGCGCCATCGCCGCCCCCTGAGCGCCCCGGAGCCGCCCGTGTCCACGCCCCGCCTCCTCGTCCTGCCGCCCTCCCACTACTGCGAGAAGGCTGCCTGGGCGCTGGATCGCGCCGGCATCGCCTACACGCGCGAGCCCCACGCGCCCCCCTTCCACCGCCCGCCCATCCGCCGCGCCGGCGGCAAGGGCACCACCCCCACGCTGCTCGCCGACGGCCGCGCCATCGACGACAGCACCGCCATCCTCCAGTGGGTCCAGGCCCAGCCCGCCGCCCGCTGGGCGCCGTACCCTGCCCCCGTCGCCGCCCAGGCCCTCGCCTGGGAAGAGCGCTTCGACGACGAGATCGGCCCGCACAGCCGCCGCTTCGCCTACTTCCACCTCCTCCCGCACAAGGCCCTCACCGCGCCCTTGCTCACCGCCGGCGTCGCCCCCTGGCAGGCCACCGCCGTCCGCCTCTTCTACCCGCTGCTGCGCTGGGCCTTCCGCAAGGGCCTCCGCATCGACGCCGCCGGCGCGGCCCGCTCCCGCGAGAAGGTCCTCCAGGCCTTCGACGCCGTCGCCGCCGCCCGCGCCGACGGCCGCTCCTTCCTCACCGGCGACACCTTCACCGCGGCAGACCTCACCTTCGCCGCCCTCGCCGCCCCCGTCGTCCTCGCGCCCATCTACCTCCGCACGCTCCCCCCGCTCGACACCCTGCCCGCCCCCGTGCAGGCGTCCGTCGCCGCCTTCCGCGCCCACCCCGCCGGCGCCTGGGCCCTCCACCTCTACGCCACCGAGCGCAGCCCCGCGCCCTGAGCCCCGCCGATGCCCCGCACCGCCCTCGTCACCGGCGCCACCGCCGGCTTCGGCGCCGCCATCGCCCGCCGCCTCCTCGACGCCGGCTACACCGTCGCCGGCACCGGGCGCCGCGCCGCCCGCCTCGACGCCCAGGCCGCCGACTGGGGCCCCGCCTTCGTCCCCCTCTGCTTCGACCTGCGGGACGCCGCGGCGGCCGCCGCCGCCTGGGCGCGCCTGCCCCCCGCCTTCGACCGCCTCGACGTGCTCGTCAACAACGCCGGCCTCGCCCTCGGCATCGGCCCCGCCGACGCCGCGCGCCTCGACGACTGGCACACCATGATCGACACCAACGTCCGCGCCCTCGTCACCACCACCCACCAGCTCCTGCCCCGCCTCCTCGCCGCCGGGGGCGGCCACATCGTCAACATCGGCAGCGTCGCCGGCCGCCACGCGTACCCCGGCGGCAACGTCTACGGCGCCACCAAGGCCTTCGTCGACCAGTTCTCCGCCAACCTCCGGGCCGACCTCCTCCCCCACGGCACCCGCGTCACCACCATCGCCCCCGGCCTCGCCGAGACCGAGTTCAGCCTCGTGCGCTTCGGCGGCGACGCCACCCGCGCCGCCGCCGTGTACGCCGGCACCGACCCCCTGCTCGCCCAGGACATCGCCGAGGCCGTGGACTGGGCCCTGCGCCAGCCCCCGCGGGTCAACATCAACCACATCGAGATCATGGCGGGGTGCCAGGCGATGGCCGGGTTTCAGATTCGGCGGCGGGGCGGGTAGGAGGCCGATGATCGGGCTGGCGGGACAGGGCAGGCCGCTCGTGGCAACGGTGGCGCACGCGCGGCGCGGAACGCAGCGTGCGGCCACCGCGAAATCACCGACGGGCAAACGGCTACTTCTTTTCCCGGGGCCAGTAGAACCCGATGCCGCCGGACACGATGCCCTCCACGCCCGTCGGCGCGACCACACCTGACGCGGACACGAAGGGCCCCACCGCGCCGTGTACGCTGAGGCCGACGCCAGCAGACGGCTTGACCACGGCGCCCAACCGGAGTGCGAGCTCTGCCCAGGGCTGAAACACAGCGCCCGGGTCGTTTCCAAAACCCACAAACCGAACCCCGATGGCACCGTACGCATCCTCTCCGACGGCTACCCTTGCCAGGAAGCGTGGCACTCCGCCGACGGTGAAGGTCGCCT
>JBEIVK010000648.1:0-2684 GCA_040373935.1 Alphaproteobacteria bacterium | reverse complement strand
GCTCCCGCCGTCGCCTGCGCCGTCCGCGCCGCTCCCGCCGTCGCCTGCGCCGTCCGCGGCCTCGGCGCCGCCGGCCTTGCCCTCCAGCGCGACCGACCCGCGCGCGCAGCCGACACACAGCGCCGCCGCCAAGAACAACGTCATCCACCGCATGCCCCGCCCCCCTTTCGCCGCGCCGCCCGTCAGCGCCGCACGTAGATGTCCACGTAGGCCGTGCCGTAGTTGTCGCCGGTCGTGCAGGCCGAGATGCCCTCGAGGTGCCCGAGCCGCACGGCCTGGGTGGTCGTGCCGCGGGCGATGATGAAGTCCCGGCTGCCGACGTAGGTGGTGCTCGCCGTGGTCGACGTGTCGAGCGGCATGCCGCACACCGAGCTGCCCCAGTTGGCCGCCACCGCCCACGTCGCCCCGCTGAACGAGAACCCGAGCGGGTTGCAGCCCGGCATGTCCGAGGGGAAGGTGCAGTGGCCGTGCGTGCTGCCCGAGTCGTACACGAACAGCACCTCGTCCCAGGTAAAGCCCTCCGTGTTGTAGGAGGTGCCGTTCCAGCCCGTGCCGTAGACGGGGTGGTTGTCCCCCACGCGCGTCCAGCCGCCGCCCGCCCGGGTCATGTCGCAGACGTAGCTGCCGCGCGTGAGCGTGTAGGTGCCGTCGCCGCGCGAGGGGTTGTCCGCCTTGATCGCCGTGCAGTCGATGGCCGCGCAGGACGCGCCGGTGCCCAGCACACCCTCGTCCGTGGAGCCGTCGCAGTCGTCGTCCACCGCGTTGCAGGCCTCGGTGGCGAAGGGCCGCACCGTGGCCGCGCCGTCGTTGCAGTCGCCGGGCAGCGCGACATAGCCAGCCGGCGCCACGCAGGCCGTGACGGTGGTGCCCACCACCCCGTAGCCGTCCCCGTCGGCGTCCCGGTAAAAGACGGTGCCGCCGGTGCGGCCGCTGTCGGCGTCGTCCACCAAGGCGTCGCAGTCGTCGTCGATGCTGTTGCAGACCTCGAAGGCGCCCGGGAACACCGAGCCGTTGCCGTCGTCGCAGTCCGTCGCCAACACCGCGTAGCCGCTCGGCCGGGTGCAGGCCGACAGCGCACCGCCGGGCACGCCAAAGCCATCGCCGTCGGAGTCCGGATAGAACACGCCGCCGGTGCTGAGGTCCACGTCGCCGTCCGCGCCATCGACCAGGGTGTCGCAGTCGTCGTCGGCGCCGTTGCAGACCTCGTCGGCCCCCGGGAAGGTGGTGTCCACGAGGTCGTCGCAGTCCGTGTCGTCCGCCACCGTGCCCACCGGCGCGTCGCACGCGATGGTGGAGCTCTCGGCGTCGCCGAAGCCGTCGCCGTCCGCGTCGGTGTACCACTCGCCCGCGGTGCCGAGGTCCACCCCCGGGTCCCCGTCGTCCGTGAGGCCGTCGCAGTCGTCGTCCAGGCCGTTGCACACCTCGCCCGCCCCCGGGAACACCGCGGCGTCGCCGTCGTCGCACTCCCGGCACGCCGCGAAGCCGTCCGCGTCGGCGTCGGCATAGGCCACGCTGCCGTCGCAGTTGTAGTCGTTCGGATCCGCGCAGTCCGTCTCGGGCGCGCCCGGGAAGAAGTCGAAGTCGCTGTCGTCGCAGTCTCCCGCCCGCTCGGCCGTCCCGTCCGGGCGCGCGCACGCCTCCACCGGCGCCGCGCCGTCGCCCCAGGTGTCGCCGTCCACGTCCGCGAAGTAGGTCTGCGTCACGCCCTCGTCCACGGTGCCGTCGCAGTCGTCGTCCACCGCGTTGCACACCTCGCCGGCGCCGGGGAACACCGCGGCGTCTCCGTCGTCGCAGTCCGTGTTGTCCGCCGAGACGCCCGGCTCGCCCTCGCAGGCCCAGCGGCCCGCGGCCGCGTCGCCGAAGCCGTCGCCGTCGGCGTCGGCGAAGGCGTAGAACCCGGCGCCGTCGTCCACGTCGCCGTCGCAGTCGTTGTCCACCGCGTCGCACAGCTCCGGCGCGCCGGGCCAGGCGTCGGGGTTGGCGTCGTCGCAGTCGTTGTCGTTGGTGACGAAGCCGTCCCCCGGGCCGCAGGCCAGCTCTCCCAAGGCGGGATCGCCAAAGCCGTCGCCGTCCGCATCGGGGAAGACCGTGTCCTGCACGCCCTCGTCGGCCACGCCGTCGCAGTTGTTGTCGATGCCGTCGCAGACCTCGAGGCCGCCGGGGTACGTCGCCGGGTCCTCGTCGTTGCAGTCCTGGTCTGTCGCGTAGCCGTCGCCGTCTTCGTCGAAGGCGGAGTTGGAGGCCGTGTCCTTGCCGCCCAGCGGCAGCTTGGACGGGGACTGGCAGGCGAACGCCAAGGGCAACAAAAGGAAGATGCGCATGAGCCACCGTTGCCACGCATCATAGCGCAGAATCCCCGCAAATCCAGCCACCACCCGGCTGCAGGCCCGGGCGCGCAGACGCGCGCGACGCCACGCGGCCGCGGGACCGCGCGCCCTGCCCGCCGGGGTCCGCGTCCGGCCCAGACCCGCGCAGCCACCCCAGGCGAATCGACGCCCCGCGCGCCGCCGGCGTCCGCCGCGCCCGCATCGAGGACGACCTCCCAGCCGCGCCTCCACGCGCGCCGCCCCGGCCAGACCCGCAGCGCCAGACGCGCCCGCACGCCCAACCTGCGCGCGCTTCCCCTCCGCCGACCCTCCAGCCGGGCGGCTGCCGGCTGCGCCGGCACCGGGCCCTTCCGCCGG
>JBEIVK010000035.1:0-13910 GCA_040373935.1 Alphaproteobacteria bacterium | reverse complement strand
CCGACGATGGGGGCGCCGTCGCTCACGCGCTCGGCGCGGACGAAGCCGGTGAGGTCCCCCGTGGCGGCGCTGGGCGCGGTGGAGCCGCCGGTGTCGGTGCCGGTGTCGGTGCCGGTGCCCGTGTCGCCGGCGCGGGCGAGGGAGATCAGGCGGTCCCAGTCCCAGCCGGTGCCCGGATCGGTGTGGCAGGAGGCGCCGCCGCCGCGCCCGCTGCTGCAGCCGGGCACCTCGTAGTGCGCGATGACGTGCTCGCGGTCGATGGGAATGCCGTGGCGCAGGGCGATGTCGCGGACCAGGGCCGCGCTGCTGCGGTAGAGGGCGTCGGTGTACCAGAGGTCCGGGCGGTCGATGTAGCCCTCGTGCTCGATGCCGATGGCGCGCTCGTTGGTGCCGCGGTGGCCGGCGTGCCAGGCGATGTCGCGCTCACGCACGGACTGGGTGACCTCGCCGTCGGAGGAGCGGATGGTGTAGTGCGCGCTGGCGCGGGCCGAGCGGTTCTGGAACCAGCTCACGGCGCCGACGTAGCTGCCCTGCACGGTGTGGATGACGATGCGGTCCACCGCGCCGACCGCGCGGCTGCCGGCGGTGTAGTTGTTGGCGTGGGCCGCGGCGAAGCGCACGGCGAGCGCCGAGTCGGTGGAGCCGGAGGCCGGCACGAGCAGCGGGGCCGGCAAGTCCAGCTCGCGGCCCTCGACGAAGAAGGCGTCGCCGTCGCGGGTGGTGAAGTCGAGGCCGCCTTCGAGCGGGCGGAAGACGGCGCGGGCGTGGGCGGCCTGGAGCGCGGTGTCCTCGGTGCCGGCGAGGCGGGCGACGACCGGGAACCAGTCTTCGACCCGGTGGATCTCGCGGCCCTCGACCGAGCCCCACCAGTTGGCCTCGGCGCGCAGCAGGGCGGCCATCGCCTGCACCTGCAGCGTGGGGAGGGCGGCCACGGAGTCGGCGCGGGCGTCGATGAGGAGGGCGGCCTCGTCGAGATCCGGGCCGCCGACGCCGCCCGGGACCATGTGGAAGAGGCCGACGCCGCCGACCTCGTTGGAGAGGCCGTCGCGGGCGTCGAAGCGCGAGGCGGACCAGGCCCAGCCGAGCAGCAGGTCTTCGGGGACCTCGTGCTCGACGGCGGCCTGGGAGAAGGCGCCGGGGAGGTCGAGCGGCTCCTCGGCCGCGGGGTGGACCGGCGAGCAGCCGAGGGCGAGCAGCACGAAAGGCAGAGCGAACGACGACTGCATGGAGACCCCGGACGGCGCACCTATCCCCGGCGGCGACGGGGTGCGCAAGGGCGGGGCGCGGCCGCTGCCACCGGAGTGCGACCGTCAGTTAAAGGTGGGGCACCAGATCGGGATGGGCTGCGGGCTCAAGGTGATGGTGCCACCGCTGGTATCGGCCATGCCGCTCACCGAGAAGCTGCCCCAGGCCTGCAGGGCCTCGCGGTCGTAGCCGGCGACGTCCATCTCGACGGTGTCGGTGGGGCCGGCGATGAAGTAGTAGCCGGACCCGCCGGCCTCCTCTTGCAAGGACGCGCGCGCGCCGTGCTCGGCGGAGGTGTACGCGCCCGCCCCGGTGAAGGTGCCGAGCAGCTCCACCTTGAGCACAAAGACGTGGCTGCTGCCGCGCCAGAAGACGCGGAGGTTGGAGCTGCCCGTGGGGTTGCTGCAGGTCGGCTGGTCGAACACCAGCGTCTGGGAGAGCGCGCCGCTGACCGTGAGCGTGAGGGGGGACGGATCTGCCGGGAAGCCGCCGCCGGTGTCCGGGGCGGTGTCGGTGCCGTCTGCGCCGTCTGCGCCGTCTGCGCCGTCTGCGCCGTCTGCGCCGTCTGCGCCGCCGGAGGTGTCGTCCCCGTCGGTGTCGTCGTCGTCCTTGCCGCTGCACGCGACCGCCCCCAGCACCAGCAACACCCGGAACTCACGCAGCATCGTCCCTCCTGCGGGCCCGCGGCCCCCGCGCATCATACCTGTGGCATTCTACGCCCCGCGCTCCCTCCCCGCAGGACCCCATGCTCGCCCTCTTCGCCCTCGGCCCGGCCCTCGCCGCCGGCTCCCTCAAGGACCTCGACAAGCACAACGGCTTCCGGGACCTCGCGCTCACGCAAAAGTGCAGCGAGATCGAGGGCCTGAAGGCGAACGCCGGCGCGGCCAAGGCGCAGGCCGCCCACACAGACCCGGAGGCCCCGTGGCTCGGCCTCGTCCACCACACGCGGCCGACCGACGAGCTGCGGGTGGGACGCGCGGCCCTGCTCGACATCGGCTACACCTGCTACGCCGACCAGCTCCACAGCGTGCGCCTGCTCGCCGTGGGCAAGGACAACGGGGACCTGCTGCTCGCCACCCTGGAGGAGGCCTTCGGACGCGCGCCCGTGGCAGACGACGAGGCGCGCCGCTACCGCTGGGCCGGGAAGAAGGTCGTCCTCACCTTCGAGCACGACGCCGCCACCGACTTCGTGGCGGTCACCTTCCAATCCGTGCCGATGCGCACCGCCAAGGACCAAAACGACGAGACCCTGCGCAAGTCCGCCGTCCAGGACCTCTAGCCGCTCGCCGCCGCGCCGCCCTCAGGGGGCGGCCTGGACTTCGCAGCCCTCGACGAAGACCCGCGGGCGCGGCCGCAGGCGCAAGGCCTCCACCGGGTCGTCCGCGGGGAACCAGCAGAAGCTGGCCGGCTCCCCCGGCAGGAGCCGCGGGGGGCCACCGAAGGGGCGGTGGTTTTCGCGGGAGAGCGTGAGGAAGGCGCGGGTGAGGTCGTCCTCGGCGAACAGGTGCCCGGCGTGCACGAGCATCCAGGCCGGGTCCAGGAGGTTGGCGGTGCCGAGGCGGTACCACGGGTCCATCACGGAGTCGTGGCCGATCCCCACGGGCACGCCCGCCGCCCAGAAGGCGTCCACCCGGGTGAGGCCGCGCACCTTGGGGTAGCCGTCGTAGCGGCCCTGCAGGACGATGTTGTCCAGCGGATTCGTGACGATCTGCAGGCCCGCCTCGGCGCAGAGCGCCACGACCTTCTGGGCGTAGGCGTTGGGCTGGCTGTGCAGGGAGGTGCAGTGGCCGGCCACCACCTGCGCGCCCAGCCCCCGGTCGATCGCGGCGGCGCAGAGGACCTCCAGGTGGCGTGAGCCCGGGTCGTCCGTCTCGTCGCAGTGGACGTCGACGGCGGCGCCGGTGGCCAGCGCGAGGTCCAGCGCGAGGCGAAGGCTGGCCCAGCCCTCCTCGGCGGTGCGCTCGAGGTGCGGGATGGCGCCCACGGCGTCGCAGCCGAGGCGCACGATGTCCTCCCAGGCGGCGCGCTGGCCCGGGCGCCGCAGGATGCCCTCTTGCGGAAAGGCCACCACCTGCACGTCGACCGGCACGGGACGGGTGCGCCCGCTGTCCGGGCAGACGGCGACGAGGCCCGGCACCCCTTGCCGTGCGGCGGCGCGCAGCCCGAGCAGGGCCTCGGCGGCGACGCGGCTGCCGGTGTCGACGTGCGTGCGCACGCGCAAGCAGCCATGCTGGGCATAGAGCGCGAGCGTGCGGGAGGCGCGGTCCGTGACGTCGTCGGCGTCGAGCTCGTCCCGCAGGGCCGCCCAGTTGCGGATGCCCTCGATGAGCGTGCCCGAGACATTCGGCGCCCGCGGGCCCAGCAGCGCGGCGTCGAGGTGGACGTGCGGCTCGGCCAGCGGCGGGCAGACGAGGCCGCCCTCCAGCACCGCCTCGCCGGGCAAGGGAACCAGCGGGGCGCCGGCGTCCACGTCGGCCCCCACCGTGCGGGCACGGACCTCGGTGATGCGCCCACCGGCGGCGCGGAGGTCGACGCGCATTCCGGCGGTCCAGGCGTTGCGGATCAGCATCGGCCCCCGCTAACGCGCGGGCTCCCCCCGCGCCGGGCGGCGGCCCGTTAGGCGACCGGCATGAGCACCGAGACCGGCAACGCGCTGCCGCCGCGCAGCGAAGCCTTCCGCCGCTTCACCGCGGCGCCCCTTATCTTTGCGCTTCTGATGATGCTGGCGACGGGGGCGCTCGCGGCGCTGGTCGTGCGCGGCGGGCAGGCAGCCGGCCCCCGGGCGGTGCTCGCCTTCACGGGGGAGTGCGCGGCGGACGCGGCGCCGGTGCTCGCGGCCCGCGCGGCGGCCATTGGCCTGGGAGACCCTGTGCAATCCGTGGGGGCCGGGCGCCTGGAGCTGACGGCCACCCTCCCCGGTCTGCCCGACGACCTGACCCACATCCCGGCCTTGCTCGCCCGGCCCGGCCGGCTGCGCATCGGCCCGGCGGAGGCGCCGCTGGCCACCGAGGCGGACATCGCGGGGGCCGAGGTTCGCCTCGACGAAGGCGGGCTTCCCTATGCCTGGGTCACGCTGAAGCCCGAGGCGGCGGAGCGGGTCGACGCGGCCGTCGCGGCCGCGCACGGGGACGCGACGCCGATCACCATCGACGGGGTGGTGGTGGCAGACCGGCCGAACAACGCACTGGAACAGTCCGGTTTGCGCATCATCACCCAGGTGGCCATGCCCTCGCGGGAGCGCATGCGCGTCGCCGCAGATCAGGCCATCATCCTGAGCCACGGCCCGGTTCCCTGCGTGCTCTCGGTCGGCGAGGCGCGGGTTCTGGCGACCGCGCCCCCGGCGGGTTAGTCGGGCCGCCCTTTCCAGAGGCGTCCATGCCGAGCCGCTACCGCGTCACGCTGATCAAGGGGGACGGCATCGGCCCCGAGGTGACGGAAGCCACCTGCAAGGTGCTGGCCGCGGCCGGCGCCCCGATCGAGTGGGAGGAGGCGCCGGGAGGCGCCGGGGCGATGGCCACCCACGGGGAGCCGATGCCGCGGGTCACGCTCGACTCCATCAAGCGCAACCGGCTCGGGCTCAAGGGCCCGCTGGAGACGCCCAAGGGCAAGGGCTTCCGCAGCGCCAACGTCGCCCTCCGCCAAGAGCTGGACCTCTACGTCGGCTACCGGCCGGTGAAGTCGCTGCCCGGCATCCGCACGCCCTACCACGACGTCGATCTCGTGGTGCTGCGCGAAAACACCGAGGACCTCTACGTCGGCATCGAGCACGAGATCACCCCCGGCACGGTGCTCACGCTCAAGGTGTCCACCCAGCGCGCCGGCGAGCGCATCTCGCGGTGGGCCTTCGAGAACATGCGCTACACCGGGCGGCGGCTCATCCACTGCTGTCACAAGGCGCCGGTCGTGCCGCTGGCGGACGGCGCCTTCCTCGACGCGTTTCGGGCTGTCGGCGCCGAGTATCCCTTCCTGGAGAAGGCCGACATCGCGGTGGACACGCTCTCCTACGAGCTGGCGCTGGACCCGCTGCGCTTCGACGTGCTCCTTCTGCAGAACCTCTACGGCGACATCCTCTCCGACCTCGTGGCCGGGCTCGTCGGCGGGCTCGGGGTCGTGCCCGGGGCCAACATCGGGGACCAGGTGGCCGTCTTCGAGGCGGTGCACGGCACGGCCCCGGACATCGCCGGCAAGGGCATCGCCAACCCGCTCGCCGTTCTCAGCAGCGCGCTCCTGATGCTCGACTACGTGGGCGAGCAGAAAATCGCCCGGCGCGTCGAGCGCGCGATCTGGGACGTGCTCGAGAAGGGCACGCACCTCACCGGCGACCTGGGCGGCACGGCCAACACCGCCACCTTCACCGACGCCATCATCGACCGCCTCTGACCGGCCGGGAGTCCGCCATGGCTCTGCACGTCACCCTCCTCCCCGGCGATGGCGCCGGCCCCGAGAACGCCGACCACGTCGCCGCCCTGTTCGCTGCGGCGGGGGTGGACGTCGCCTGGGAGCGCTTCGACACCGCGGGAGACGACCTTCCGGCCGCCGCCCTCGAGAGCGCGCGGCGCACCGGGCTCGTCCTCAAGGGGCACATCAGCGGCGCGCGCAAGCTGGGGCGCCTGCCGGCGACGGTTCGCCTCCGCAAAGAGCTGGGCACCTGGGCCACCGTCCGGCCGGTCCAGGCCTTGCCCGGCTGCCCGGCCCGCTTTCCGAAGATCGACCTCGTGGTCGTCCGCGAGATGAGCGAAGACATCTACTCCGGCATGGAGCACGAGATCACGGACGGCGTGTACGAGGCCGTGAAGGTCACGACGGCGGCCGCCTGCACGCGCATCGCCCGCCACGCCTTCGAGCTGGCGCGCCGCACGGGCCGCAAGAAGGTCACCATCGTCCACAAGTCCAACATCATGAAGAAGTCGGACGGCCTGTTCTTGCGCACGGGCCAAGCGGTGGGGGCGGAGTATCCGGACATCGTGACGGACGAGGTCATCGTCGACGCCCTCTGCATGAAGCTCGTGCGCAACCCGGGCGCCTTTGACGTCCTGCTCTGCGGCAACCTGTTCGGCGACATCGTGAGCGACCTCTGCTCCGGGCTGGCGGGCGGGATGGTGGCGGCGGCGTCGATGTCCACGGGGGACGGCCCGGCCATCTTCGAGAAGGCCCACGGGCAGGACCCGGCGCTGCGCGGCACGGACCGCCAGAACCCCCTCCCCTTGCTCCAGGCGGGCTTGCTGCTGCTGGGGCATGCGGGAGAGGCGGCGGCGGCGGAGCGCCTGCGGGCCGCGATGGTGGCCACCTGCGAGGCGGGCGTTCGCACGGCAGACCAGGGCGGCACGGCGCGGGCCAGCGAGGTCGTGGCGGCGATCCGCGCCCGCCTGTGATCGCCCGGGGTTAGGTGGACTCCCGGGTCGGCGCCCGGGAGGAGGAGCCATGCGCGCGGGGATCGAAGCCAAGGTGGCCGCCGGCGGGCGCATCGGCCGGGACGAAGCGGCTTGGCTGTTCACCGAGGCCGACGACGCGACGCTGTCTCGCCTCGCGCGCGAGGTCCGCGCGCGCTTCCACCGGCCGGACGAAGTGAGCTGGCTGAAGATGGCCATCGTCAACTACACGAACGTGTGCGTGGCCCGCTGCGATTACTGCGCGTTCTACCGCTTCCCCGGCGAGTCCGGCACCTACCTGCTCAGCACGGAGCAGGTCTGCGCCAAGGTCGATGCGCTGCTGGCCGCCGGCGGCAGCCTCGTGGGGTTCAACGGGGGGTTCCACCCGGACTTGCGGGTTTCCCACTACGTCGACCTCTTCTCCGCCGTGCGCGCCCGCTACGCGGGGCGGCCCATCGAGTTCTACGAGATGACGGTGGCCGAGTTCATGTTCGTGAGCAAGCGCACGGGCCTGGACTACGCCGAGAGCGCGCGGCGCTTCGCGGCGGCCGGGACGCGGTGGATCACGGGCGGCGGCGCCGAGGTGCTGGACGACGCCTTCCGCCTGCGGCACAGCCCCGGCAAGTACAAGGTGGACGACTACTACGCCGCGCAGCAGGCCATCCTCGACGCGGGGATGGGCAGCACGGCGACGATGGTCATCGGCTTCGACGAGTCTCTGGGCGAGCGGCTCAACCACCTGGAGGCGCTGCGGCGCTTCCAGGACGGCCCTGGCGCTGGGCGCTTGACGAGCTTCCTCTGCTGGACGTACAAGCCGGGGCACACCGCGCTGGGCGGGGCCGAGGTCTCCACCCGGGAGTACCTGCGCTGGCTGGCGGTCTGCCGCATCTTCTTGGACAACATCGTCCATCTGCGGACGAGCGTGCTCACCCGCAACGAGGACGCCCTGCTCGGGCTGGCCTACGGCGCCAACGACTTCGACCTCCCCACCGAAGACGAGGTCACGCAGAAGGCGGGGGCCATCGTGCGAGACGACCACGCCTCCGTGCTGGAGGCCGCCGTGCGCGCCGGGTTTCGCCCCGTTCATCGTCGGGCCTTCCCCATCGGCCCCGGCCGCCCCGCCGAGCCAGCGCCCCCGCCGGCTTGACGGCGCGCCCCGCCGGGTGCATGCAAGGAGATGCCCCCGCATCACCACTGGCTCCCGACCGTCCCTTCCGTCCTCCGTGACGCCGTGGAGGCCCTCACGCCGCTGCTTGGCGCCGAGGCGTGCGCGCTGCGGGTCGGGATGGAGGGCGACGCGGGCGCCGACGTGGAGCTGCCGGCCTGGGTCGCAGGCACCGCTCTCCCGCCGGCGCTCGTGGACGCCGTCGCGGAGGGCCGCCCGGCGCTGGACCGCTTCCGCGTTGCCGCCGTCGCGGTCTGGTCCTGCGCGCTCGCGCCGCCCCGCCCCGCCGCGGCGCCGTCCTGGTGGGCCACCGCCCACGGGGCCGCCCGCCTCGACGCCGCCGTTCCGGCCCTTGGCCTCGGTTGGGCGGCGCTGGATGCGCTCCTCGCCCACCCGGAGCAGGGGTTGGACACGCGGCCCTGGGCCGGGCTCTGGTGGGTTCGGAGCCCCGCGGCGGAAGAGGGCGCGCTGCCGACCACCGCGGCCTGGGCGGCCTTCGGGGCCTGGCTGCGCAGCCCGTCGGCAGGGCCGCGCGCCACCTGCCCCTTCGGCCTGGGCCTCGGGAATCCAGAGGACACGCTGCCCGCCACGGCCGCCGCGTGGTCCCACCGGTGGCTGCGGGTCCCGCCCGGGCGCCGCCGCGCCGAACCCCACGCCGCCATCGTCGGGGCGCGCGCCGCAGGTCCGGGGCGCCCGGAGATCGCGGTGGTCGGCGTCGGGGCGGACGGGCAGGTCCCCACGGTGGCCTGGCAGCCGGCCGGGCCGGTCGGCGCCTGGGTGCTCGACAGCGGGCAGGTCGGCGCGCAGGTCGGGGCGGCCCGGGGCGTGGAGATCGCCTTCGGCGCGGACGGGCGGGCCGAGCTCACGGCGGTGGATGCCTTCGTGGGGCGGCCGGTGCGGGCGCTGCTCGATCTCGCAGAGACGATGGGCGTCACGGGAGGGACGTCCGGGCGCTGGGAGCCTCTGGACGCGCGCGCCGACGGCTGCGCCGGGCGCATCGCCGTCAAGGGCTGGAGCACCCGCGGCGCGACGGTGCGCGGGCGCGGAAGGGGCGGCTTCGCCTTGCCCGCCGACGGGTGGCTGGGCGCAGCGGAGGCGGTGCTCGCGGCGCTGCAAGCGGGGCCGCTCGACTGGTCCGCCGGCGAGGATGGCCGCCTGGTGGTGGAGGGGCCGCTGTTCGGGGCCCGCGCCACGTTCTTTCTCTCTCCTGCCCCCAGGGCCTGAGGGCTCAGCCCTCGGCGGCGAAGGCCCGGAACCCGAGGCGGGCGAGGCGAGACTCGACGACCGGCAGGTCGGAGGCGTCGACCAGCAACACACCGCCGCCGCCGCGCAGCAGCGGGGCGAGCACGCGGTCCCGGCGCAGCGCGTCGAGGGCGGCCGGCGGGGCGTCGATGCGGAGGGCCCGGACGAGGCGAAGGTCCGTCGAGGCGGCGCCCCACACGACCGCCTCGAGCTGCCCCGGCAACGGGCCGGCGTGGAAGCGGCGCAGGCGCTCCAGCACCCGCGCAGGCTCGGCGATGCGCGCCGGCGGCCGCAACGGGATGACCCAGCCGCTGGACCCGCGTTGGGCCGGCGGCCCGAGCGGCGCCACCGCCCCGCGGACCGACAGGGCGTCTTGGCCGAACGGGATGATGAGGTCGTCGTCTTGGACGAGGAAGGCCGCGGGGGCGTCGCCGCCGTAGTGGATCTCCCGCGTGCCCGGGGGAAGCGGCCCGTCGACACGCTCCCAGCGGCCATCCGGATGTTCGAGCACGGTCGCGCCCGTCCAGAGGGTGACCCGCGTGGCCGCGCGCTCCCACTCCTGCACCCCGGACCGCACCGGCCCGGGAACCCCAGTGCGCGAGAAGCGAGTCAAGAAGCCAAGAAGATCGGTGTGCCCGGCGTTCATGTCCGCCACGAGCCCCTCGCGGCAGAGGCGGTGGCGGTGCATCACGTCGCCGTCGACATACGGCGCCGCGCGGCAGAGCCGGCCATAGTCGGCCGCCGCGAGCTCACCGGGGGCGACGAGGATCTCGCGGTCCGGCATGAGCAGGAAGCCGGGCGGGCGCGGCGCGCGGGGCGCGGCCCGGCGCAAGGCCGTCACGCCGTCGGCGTCGCGTTGGCCGTCCAGAACGCCAGCGCGGTGCAGGGCATCCGCCGCCGCGCGCACCCACTCCGCCTCGCGGTGGCCAAAGGCCGCGGCGTCGTCCAGGGCCCACGGGCACCGCAAGGCGAGCGCGCCGCAGAGCCGCTCGACCGACACCCACGCCTCGCCCACCACGCGGAGCAGCAAGGCCGCGGCCCGCCGCCGCCCGTCATCCTCGAACAGCGACAGCGGGTCCGCCAGTGGACGGCCCCGGCTCTCCGGGAACCCACACAAGGCCCCGCCCGCGATCCGCGCGAGCCCGGTGGCCTGCGCCAGCGCGAGCGCGAGCTCCCAGCGTTGGGGATCCCCGCCGAGGCGCCCGAGCAACGCGCGCACATCGTCTTTGCGGAGGGTGGCCCCGCGGGTGACGCGCGGCGGGTCTGCCTCCAGCGCGGCGGCGACGACGACGGCGTCCCAGCGGGCGTCGGCGGGCGGGAGGCCGGCAGGGGCGTCGCCCCCGACGTGGGCCTCGGCGAGCGGGACGAACGTGGCCAGCCCCGGATTGAGCCGGCAGGAGGCCGCGTAGTAGCGCGGGTCGATGGTGGCGCCGGGGCTTGGCGTCGCCCGCGGCAGCAAGAGCGCGGCGGCCCAGAGCGCCTCGCCGTCTGCCTCGATGCGCGACCGAAAGCGCATCGGCACGCCCTCGCCCACGCCCACGCCGACGAACAGGGTCTCGAGGAGGTCCCGCGCCGGCGCAGGCAGCGCGGCGACGGCCGCGAGCAGCGCCGCCGGGTCGTCCGCGGCCGCAGCGGAGACGGCCATGCCAGCCCGGAAGTCCTGGTCATAAGCCGCAACGAGCGGCGCAGCGGCGGCGTCGGGAGACATGTCAGTTGCCGCTCTTCGTCGCCTTCCAGTCGCCCTGGAGCCAGCAGTCGATGGCGGCGTCGGCGGAGTCGAGATCCACGCCGATGTACCCGAACCCGCGGATCTCATCGCGCTGGACCTGCGGCTGCTCATACAGCAGGCCGCCAAAGCTGACGTACAAGGTGTGGCCCTCCGGCGTGGCCCGGCTGCCGGTGAACACGACGCCGCCACGGGCGTTCTCGACGCCGTCGTAGATGACGTCCGCCGCCGTGGCGAAGGAGGCGGTCAGGCGGTCGGGGATGCGGCCGCCGACGCGCATCGCGCCGTTGAGGTAGCCGAGGTCGTCGCGCTCCAGCCCATCGACCGCGCACGCGCCGTCGTCGTACAGCTCGAGCCCGTACACGACCGTCCAGTCGCCGAGGATGTTCGGGACATCACCCGAATCCCCGCCGCCACCGTCTGGATCTCCGCACTCGGCCGCGCCCGCTGCGGCGGCCGTGGAGTCCGAGCCGCCGCCCCCACGACACGCGCCGAGGGCCAACAACGAGAGGCAGACCGACCAGAGAGAGGGGCGCATCGTCATAGGCTAACATCCCCCCGGCCGGACCCGGATTCGCACGCGACGCGACGCCGGATCGTCCGCCGGCGCCGATGGGTCCGTGCCTGCCCGCCCGCGGCCGCTCAGACAGAGGCGGGCGCCAGCGACCCCGCGCGCGGCGAGGGCCTCACCGAGCACCGCCGCGCGCGCCGCCGTGACACCGTATCCTTCGCCCGGCCCGGCCCCCGCGCGGTCCGTGTAGACCTCGACGTGGACGGCGAGCGCGGCGTGGCGGGTGAGGACCAGCGCGAGGCGGTCGAGGAGCGGGAGAAGCTCGGCGCGGAGGCTGCCGTCCGGCGCGAAGAGAAGATCAGCGGGGAGGAGGATCTCCGTGGCGTCGAAGTCCCGGCGGACCTCGGCCTCGGCGCCAGCGAGGACTTGCACGAGGTCTACGTGCGCGCCGGGAGGCGCCGGGGCCGGGCAGCGGGCGGCAGCGGCCTCGAGCGCGCGGGTGCGCGCCCGACACGCGGCCAGCTCGGCCTCCAGCATGGCCTCGACGTCGCCGGCCGCGGCGAGGCCGACCGAGAGCGCCACGAGGGCGGAGATCACGACGGCGAGCCCCAGGACGGGGGGTCGATCTGCCACTCGCCGGGGCTCGTGCCCTTGGCGCCGCCCCGGAAGCGCCCTGCGGCGCGCACGCGCAACCAGCGCCGAGCCCAGCCGACGACCCCGGGCGGAAAGCGCGGAGACCAGCGGCCGTTTTCTCGGGACAGCGCCATCGTCATCCACTGGAGGTGGTCCGCGTGTTGGTCCACGCGGGCGCCGGCGTGCGGGCCGGTCAGGAACACCGGCAGCCCCTGGGGGCCGATGCCCAGGTGGCCCGTGGCGGGGGGCGCCCCCACGGCGTCGGCCCAGTCGATGAAGCCGTCGAGATCGTCCGGCGCGCCGTGGCGGGAGGCGAGCTCGAGCAGACAGCGGCCGCACGCCTCGGCGTCTGCGGACGCGCGGTGGGCGGTGGTCAGCGTGACACCGAGCGCCTGGGCGACCATCTCCAGCTTGTGGCCGCGCAGCTCCGGCATGCGGGCTTGGGAGAGGACGAGGGTGTCCACCTCGGCGAGCGTGCGGGGCCAAGGACGGGCGCAGCGCCCGAACTCGGCCCGCAACATGCCGATGTCGAAGGTGATGTTGTGCGCGATGAGGATGGCGCCGTCCATCGAGCGGGCGATGCGATCCGCCACCTCGGCGAAGGCGGGCGCGTCCTTCACGGTGTCGTCCGTGATGCCCGAGACCTTGGAGGCCTCACGGGGGATGGGCACCTCCGGGTTGATGAGCTGGACGGTGGCGCGGGTGTCGCGCACGCGGCCCGTGCCGTCGACGATGAGCTCGACGGCGGCAAACTCAACGACGCGTGCGCCGGAGTAGGGGTCCAGGCCGGTCGTCTCGGTGTCAAACGCGACGAGGCGCGCCTCTCTCCACCGCATCAGCGCCGCCGCCGCCGCCCGACAGCCACGGCGAGCGCCGCGAGCAGCGCCGAAGCAGCCCCCGGCGCCGCGCCGGCCCCCTGGCATCCACACGCCGAGAGCTTGCCGTCCGAATCAAACGAAAGCCCGGGGGCCGCCGTGTCCTCGGCAGCGGTGTCGACGCCCCCGCCGGCGCCATCGGCGCCGTCCGTACCGTCCGTACCGTCCGCGCCATCCGCGCCATCCGCGCCATCCGCGCCGTCTGCGCCGTCCGCGCCGTCTGCGCCATCGGCGCCATCCGCGCCATCGGCCCCGTCCGCGCCGTCCGCACCGTCGGCCCCATCGCCACCACCCTCGTCCGGGTCGCACGCGGTGCCGACACCATCGCCGTCGGCGTCTTCTTGGCCGGGATTTGCCGCGTCGGGGCAGTTGTCGTCGTCGTTGGCGATGGCGTCGTCGTCGTCATCGTAGGCGATGAACTGCGTGGTGCCGAACCAGGTCGGGTCGTCGAAGCCACCGATGTCGTACGCGTAGAGGCCGGCGAGGCCGGCCGGAAGCGGCGCCGAGTCTGGAGCGGCCACGCGCAGATCGAAGTCGGACCACGCCGCGCCCTCGTCGAACCAGACCTGGCCGAACACGCGCCCGTTGTTCCGCCCGAGGGCGATCCGCGACACCCGCTCGCGCTCGAAGCGGCCCTCGGCCTCCGCGAGCACCGTGAGGTCACCGCCATCGACCTGCAACAGCACGATGCGCCCGGCGTCCCCGCTGATCGGCGCGCTGCCGTTGTTCAACCCATCCGGCGCCCCGGAGGTCGCGCCGATCACGAGCAGCGCGTAGAAGGTCTGCGGGTCGGACCACGCGTAGACCAGCCCAAGCGTGTCGTCGTCGACCGTGTAGTACCGCGTCTGAACGTAGCCCTCGCCGATGGCGACGCTGCGCTGGATGAGCCAGTTGTCGGCGGGGCCGCCGTCTCCGGCGCCGAAGGACCCGCCATTGTCGTCCGTGGTGGGCTGCACCCAACGCCGGCCGTCCGACGAGAGACCGCGCCAGGAGTCGGCGCTGTAGCCTGCCACCCAGCCGTCCACGCCGACCATCGACTGGCCATCCGCCCACGAGCTGTACCCCAACAGAGGAATGGTGCCCGCAGACGCGAGCCCGACGGCAAAGAGAGCCAGAGACAGCATCATCTCTCCCAGAAGCAGAT
>JBEIVK010000601.1:0-2948 GCA_040373935.1 Alphaproteobacteria bacterium | reverse complement strand
GCGGCGGAATGGCCCGCCTCGCCGGCCTCATCCGCCGCGCCCACGAGACCCGCGCCGGCCGCACCCGCCACCGCCAGCAAGCGCGCCGGCTGTTCCAAGCCCTGCGCCGCGCCGAGGTCATCCAGGTCCAGCCCCGGGCCAGCGGGGCCGGCGCCGAGGTCCTCGTCAACCCGGACCTCCAGCACGACTTCAGCCTGTTCCACAGCCTGTCCCTCTGGCTGCTGTTCGCGCTCACCTGCCTGGACCGCGCGGCCCCCGACTACGCCCTCGACGTCCTCACCCTCGTCGAGTCCATCCTGGACGACCCGGGGCCCATCACCGACGCCCAGGCCCGCCGCGCCCGCGACGCCGAATACCAGCGCATCAAGGCCGAGGGCGTCTTTGTGGACGACCTGAAGGAGCGCCTCGACGCCATCACCCACCCGCGCCCCAAGGCCGACTGGATCTACGAGATCTTCAACGCCTGGGCCGTGCACCACCCGTGGGTCCAGCAAGAAAACATCCGGCCCAAGTCCGTCGCCCGCGAGATGTTCGAGCGCTACGCCACCTTCGCCGAATACGTCCGGGAGATCGAGGTCGAGCGCAGCGAGGGCGTGCTGCTGCGCCACCTCTCGCAGGTCTACAAGATCCTCTCCCGCTCCGTGCCCGAGGCCGCCCGCACCGACGCCCTGGTCGAGCTGCTCGGCTGGCTCCGCGCCACCCTCGAGCGCGTCGACAGCAGCCTGCTCAACGAGTGGGAGCGCCTGCTCCAAGCCCCCGTCGCCGCCGGAATCGCCGCGCCGCCGCCGCCTGTCGACATCAGCGCCGACGAGCGCGCCTTCCGCGCCCGCATCCGCGCCGAGCTTCACGCGGTCCACAAGGCCCTCGCCGCCGGCGACCTCGCCGAGGCCGCCGCCGGCCTGCACCCCGAGAGCGCGCTCAGCGCCGACGACCTCGCCGCCGCCCTCCAGGGCCACGCCGACGGCGACGGCGCCCCGCTCGTCTTCGACGTCACCTCTCGCCAGGCCAACCGCACCGTCCTGCGCTTGCGGGACCGCCACCTCTGGGTCGTGCGCCACCTCCTCGAAGACCCCGAGGACGGCTCGCTCACCCTCACCGGCGAGATCGACCTCCGCGCCGACACCAACCCCGCCGGCCCGCTGGTCCGGGCCATCTCCCTCGAAGGCTGAGGCCCGGGGCTTCGTCGGGCCGCCGGTTGGGGGGCGTCTTCGGATGAGGGCAGGGGAAACCAAGGTTTCCCCCGCAACGCCCCCTTCCTCTCCCGCCCGCGGGGGTGGGCGCGTCCGGGGCCCCTGTCCCGGGCGTATCCGTAGTCGACAAAAGATGACAACGGCAGCGAGCCCGCGCCCAAGGCGGGACTTCGCGCGGGGACGGCGCCCGCTCACGATCGGTTGACGTTCAGCGGGGCATGATGACGACGTGCACCGGATCGTCCCCATCATCGCCACCCTCGCCTGCGCCCCGGCCGCCTCCCCGGCGCTGGTCGAGTGGGCCGAGGCCCGGCGCATCGCCGCCGCGCCCGTGCAGGAGGCCGCCGCCCTCCGCGCCCGCTGCGCCACGCTGCACGGCGGCGCGCGGGATCTGTGCGTCGAGGGCCTCGCCCGCCGCGGGGACGCCGGGGTCTCCATGCGGGACTGCCGCAGCGTGCACGATGTCGGCTTGCACGACTCCTGCGTCATCTGGGTCGCCAACGACAAGCTCTCCCGGCTGCCGTCTCCCGCCCGGGGGCTCGCCGCCTGCCGCGAGGCCGGCGAGCAGCGTGCCCACTGCGTCAAGCACTTTGGCAAGGCGCGGGAGCGCTGGTGGCGCGCCGAGGGCCTCACCCGCGCCGCCGACGACCTCGCGGTGCTCGCGGCGGCGTTGCCCTCCGAGGCGATGCACCCCGAGGTGGCGCGCACCGTGGGCGAGTCGCTGCGCACCTCTCTTGGCGTGGACGGCGGCTTGCCCCTCTGCGCCGCGCTGCCGGCCGACGGCGCCGCGGCCTGCGCGCAGGCGGTCGCCACGGGGGCGCCCCCGGGGCGGGCGGGGTCCTCGCCGGTGCGGGCTGCCGGATGATGCGTCCGGGGTGGCCGTGGGGGTGGCGGCCGTGCGCGGCGTTGCTGCTCGTGGTGGCCGGCTGCGGCGGGGCTCCTGCGGCCTGCGAGGGCATGGCGCGTCCCTCCGAGCCGCGAGACCGCTGCTTCAGCGATCGCGCCCTGGTCGCCGGGCGGGCTGGCAAGGTGGACGACGCCATCACCGCGCTCCGCGAGGTGGACGACCCGCTCCTGCGCGCCGCCGCCGTCGATCGCGTGATGACGGAGGGCACGCAGCTCGGCACCCCGGAGGCCGCCCAGCTCTGTCGCCTCCTCGCCTCCCCCTTCGACCGCAGCTGCGCCGACACCTGGTCCCGCCCGCACTTGTGGTCGGCCGGGCGCCCCGGCACGCCGCCCGCCCCCGGCCAGCCCTGACAGCGCCCCCACACGCCCGCTCGGCTGCGGTCGCCGCGCCTTTTCCCGTGCGGGCGCGCCGCGCGGCCACCGCGTCCCTTGCCGCCCGGGCCGGCCGGTGGCACACCCGGGCGATGCCCCTCGCCGGTCTGGCTGCTGTGCTCTGGGCCTTCGCATGTGCGGGGGCGCCGCCCGACTGCGGCGCGTTGCCCGAGGGTGAGTCCGCCCGGGACGCCTGCTTCGCCGATCGCGCCTTGGTCGAGGCCCAGGCCGGGCGCCCACCCGCCGCCAAAGAGGCGCTGCGCGCCATCGGCGACCCGCTCGTGCGCGCCGCCGCCACCGATCGGGTGCTCACCCAGGCGCCGGCCCTCGGCCCCGAAGAGGCCGCCGCCTTGTGCCGCGAGCTGCCCGCGCCGCTCGACCGCGCCTGCTTCGACACCTGGAGCCGTCCGCACCTGTGGAGTCCCGCGATCAGCGGGGCGGCGGGCCCGCCCGTGGCCGCTCCGGTGCCGCCGGGCGGGG
>JBEIVK010000646.1:0-2692 GCA_040373935.1 Alphaproteobacteria bacterium | reverse complement strand
GCGCGCGCCAACGCCGAACAGTGCGCGCGGCTGGTGGAGGGGCTGCGGTCGATCCGCCCGACGGTCCGGCAAGTGGCGCGGCTATACGCGGCGTGGAAGGCGGCTGCCCCGGAGGTCCGGCAGCGGATCGCGGAGCAGCCGCTGCTGTACCTGAAGGCCGAGGGGGCGGTGAAGGCCGGACCCGAGGAGGACCTGACCGCGCTGCGCGACGTGGAGGCGATCTCCGGGGTGTGCGGGCGCGCGCGGAAGGGGCTCCGGGAGGGAGCCCTCGCGCGTCTCCCGTCCCACCGGCGCCCCCTCCTCGAGGGAGCCTGGAAGGAGGCGCGCCTCGCCTTCGAGGCGCTGGTCCAGCTGCTCGCGGAGGAGGGTGTCGATGCTCGAGCGTGACGTGCGGATCGCCATCCTGGAGCTGTCTCGCCGCGGGCTCGGGAGCCGGCGGATCGCCCAGGACCTCGGGCTCTCGCGCACCTCGGTCCGGCGCGTGCTGGAGAGCGGCGAGGCCGATCGCCCCGCGTTCCAGCGGGAAGAGCTCCTCGACCCGCACCTCGAGCGCGTCCGCGAGCTGTACGCGCGCTGCCGGGGGAACCTCGTGCGCGTCCACGAGGAACTCGTCGCCAGCGGCGTCGAGGTCGCCTACACGACGGTGACCGGCTTCTGCCGGCGCCACCGCATCGGCGTGAAGGAGAAGGTCCCCGCGGGGCGCTACCACTTCGGGCCCGGCGAGGAGATGCAGCACGACACCTCGCCCCACCTCGTCGAGATCGGCGACCGGAGGCGGCGCCTGCAGTGCGCCTCGGTGGTGCTCGCGCACTCGCGGATGATCTTCGCGCAGCTCTACCCGACCTTCGACCGCTTCTACGCGAAGAGCTTCCTGACCCAGGCGGTGCGGTTCTTCGACGGCGCCGCCGGGCGCTGCATGGTGGACAACACCCACGTCGTGGTCGCCCACGGGACGGGCCGCAACGCGGTGATCGCGCCGGAGATGGAGGCGTTCGGTCGTCGCTTCGGCTTCGTGTTCGTCGCGCACGAGAAGGGCGACGCCAACCGCTCCGCCCGCGTCGAGCGCCCGTTCGACCACATCGAGCGGAACTTCTACGCGGGGCGGACCTTCACGGACCTCGCGGACGCCAACGCGCAGCTCCAGGGGTGGTGCGAGCGGGTCAACGCCACGCACAGGCGTTCGCTGCACGCCGCGCCCGTGTCGCTGTACGCGGCCGAGCGCTCCCACCTCCGGCCGCTCCCCGCGTGGATCCCCGAGGTGGTGCGGGTGGAGTCGCGGCGCGTGGGCGTGGACGGCTACGTCGCGCTGCACGACAACCACTACCCGGTGTCGGCCGAGCTGATCGACGAGCGCGTCGAGGTGCAGGAGACGCTCGAGCGCGTCCGCATCGTCCATCGTCACGCGGTCGTCGCGGAGTACGCAGCGATCGAGCCCGGGCGAGGGCAGCGGGCGAAGATGCCGGAGGCGCTCCGCCGTCGTGGAAAGCCCCGTCCGGCCGATCCCGTCCCGCCAGAGGAGTCGGCGCTGCGCGCCGCCGGGCCGGAGTTCGTCGCGATGATCGAGCTGCTCCGGAGCCGCTACCACGGCAGCGCTCGCCTCCAGGTCCGTCGCCTTCACCGGCTGTTCCTCGACTACCCGACCGAGAGCCTGCGCCCCGCCCTCGAGCGGGCCGTCGCACACGGGCTCCACGACCTCGGGCGCGTCGAGCGCGTGGTGCTCCAGGGGCTCGCCGGCGAGCTCTTCCGCCTCCCCACTCCACCCGAGGACGACCCATGAACGACGATCTCGACCAACTCCTCCACGGGCTCAAGCTGCCGCGCGCCCGCGAGGTGATCGCCCGCGAGCTCGAGCGCGCCCGCACGGAGCAGCCCTCCTACGAGGAGTTCCTCGCGCGTGTCCTGCGCGAGGAGTACCACCACCAGCGTCAGCGCAGCCTCGAGTACCGCATCCGTCAGGCCCGCCTGCCCGAGGTCTGGTCGATCGACACCTTCCCCTTCGACCGACAGCCCGGCGTGAGGGCCGCCACGATCCGGCAGCTCGCGGACCTCGACTTCATCGCCGCCGCCCAGAACCTCGTCTTCATCGGGCCCACCGGCGTCGGGAAGACCGGGCTCGCCTCCGGACTCCTCCACCAGGCCCTCGTCAACGGCTACCGTGGACGCTTCATCCGCGCCCAGGACCTCTTCGACGAGATGTACGCCTCGCTCGCCGACCGCTCCACGCGACGCATGCTCGACCAGCTCAAGGCCTACGACGTGCTGCTCATCGACGAGATGGGCTACCTCAACCTCCGGCCAGAGCAGTCCAACATCTTCTTCAAGCTGATGGAGGAGCGCTACGGCAAGAAGAGCACCATCCTCACCACCAACCTCGACTACGACGACTGGTTCGCCTTCCTCGGACAGAAGCCCATGGTGCAGGCGCTGCTCGACCGCCTTCGGCACAAGTGCCAGACGCTCCGCATCGACGGGCCGTCCCTGAGGACCCCCACCGGCTGACCGCGGCGCCACGCGACTTCGGGCGGCCGTTCCCGCGAGGGGGCGGCCGCCTTCGTGCGTCTGGCTCCGCCGTCCGGCGCGGATCACGTTGTGGGGGTGGACCACTTTTCGGGAGCGCGGGCGGACCAGTTCTGGGGAGTGCTCAAGGCTGGAGGGGCTGCTCGAAGCCGGTGCCCTTCCTGGAGGGGCGCCG
>JBEIVK010000348.1:0-4671 GCA_040373935.1 Alphaproteobacteria bacterium | reverse complement strand
TGCCCCGGCCGACCTCACGCCCGCCATCGGCAAGGTCTACCACGGCGGCTACGTCCAGCTGGACCCGGCCTGGATCGACGCCTACGCCGCCGCCACCAACGATGGCTCCGTCGTCTACGCGGGCCCGGACGCCGTCGCGCCGCCGATGCTCCACGTCCGCCTGCTCCGCGACATGATGTTCGCCATCATCGGAGACCCCTCCCTCGACCTCGACGTGCTGCGGCTCGTCCACGGGGAGCACGACGCCGTGTTCCACCGCCCGCTGCGGCCATGGGACCTCGTGCAGCTCCGCGCCCGGCTGGACCACGTGGAGCAAAAGGCCAAGGGCCTGCTCGTCGAAGGCACCCTCATCGGCATCGTCGAGGGCGAGGTCGCCGTGGAAGCGCGCTCGTCCTTCTTCATCCGCGGGCAGATGCGCTTTCCGGTGGGCTACGGCAAGCGCGCGGCGCCGCCCGCGCCGGCGCCGCCAGACGCGCCGCCGTCCCACACGTTCACGTGGGCGGTGGACGCCGATCAATCCCTCCGCTACGCCGCGGCCAGCCTGGACGACAACCCCATCCACACGGACCCGGCGACCGCCCAGGCGGCCGGTCTGCCCGATGTGATTCTCCACGGTCTCTGCACCATGGCGATGTCGGGGCGCGGGCTCGTCCAGGCCTTCGCCTGGGGCGACGCACGCAAGCTCGCGCGGCTCGCCGTGCGCTTCAGCAAGCCAGTGCTCAACGGCAGCACCCTCACCACCCGCGCGTGGTCCACGGCCGAGGGCGTCGTCTTCGAGGTGCGCGACGCCGGCGGCGACGCCGTCATCACCAACGGGCTGGCGGTCTTCCGGAGCTGACATGGCTTGGTTTGCGGCGCTCGTGCCGGCCGGGGACACCGGCCTCCTGCTGGACCTCACCGACGCCCCGCCCGGGCTCCCGGACGCCTTCGCCCCGGCGCTCGCCGAGATGGCCGCGCTCGAAGCCGGGGCCATCGCCAACCCCTCCGAGGGGCGCCAGGTCGGGCATTACTGGCTTCGCAACTCGCCTATCGCGCCAGACCCGGCACAGCGTTCCGCCATCGACGCGGGGTTGGCCGCCGCGCGCGCGGTGCGTGCGGGGGACGCCGACACCCTCCTCATCGTGGGCATCGGCGGCTCCGCGCTCGGGCCCCAGCTTCTCGCGGACGCGCTCGCCGGCCCATCCGACCCGCTTCGCCTCGCGTTCCTCGACAACACAGACCCGGAGGGCTTCGCCCGCGTGCTCGGCGGCCTGGACCCGCGCCGCACCCTCGTCGCCGTCGTCAGCAAGTCGGGCGGCACCGTGGAGACGCACAACGGGATGCAGGCCGCAATCGCCTGGAAGGCTGCTGCCGGGCTCCCGTTTGCGCCGGACGCCATCGCCGTCACCTGCGCCGGCAGCCGCCTCGACGGGCAGGCCCGCGCCGAGGGCTGGCGCGCCATCCTGCCGCTCTGGGACTGGGTCGGTGGCCGCACCAGCATCACCGGGGCGGTCGGCTGGCTGCCCTTCGCGCTCTGCGGGTGGGACCTCGACGCCTTCCTCGGCGGGGCCGCCGCCATGGACGCGGCGACCCGCGACCCGGCCCCGGCCACAAACCCGGCCGTCCGCCTCGCCGCCGCGTGGGCCGCCGCCGGAAATGGCCGGGGGGACCGCGCGCTCGTCGTGCTGCCCTACCGGGACCGCCTGGCCCTCCTCGGCCGCTACCTCCAGCAGCTCGTCATGGAGTCGCTCGGCAAGCGCACGGACCGCGCGGGCCGCGTCGTTCACCAAGGGCTCACGGTCTACGGCAACAAGGGCAGCACCGACCAGCACGCCTTCGTCCAGCAAGTGCGCGACGGTCGAGACGACACCTTCACCCACTTCATCGAGACGCGAGATCCGAGCGCCCGCTTCGCGCTGGCCGATGGCTTCGACGCCGCGGACCACCTCCTCGGCTTCGCCCGCGGCACCCGCGCCGCGCTCGCCGAGGCGGGCCGGCCTTCCTGCACGCTGCTGCTGCCGGACGCCGGCCCCGCGGCCCTCGGCGCCACCCTCGCGCTGTTCGAGCGCACGGTGGGCCTCTACGCCGCCTGGGCCGGCCTCAACGCCTACGACCAGCCCGGGGTCGAGGCCGGCAAAAAGGCGGCCGCCAGCACCCTCGACGCCCTCGCCCGCCTGCGCGCCGCCCTCGGCGCGGCGCCTGCTCCCGTCGAGGACCTCGCCGCCCGCGCCGGGGTCGCTCCCCTGCTCGCATGGCGCCTGCTCGATCACCTCGCCGCCACCGGCCGCGCCGTCCGCACCGGCGGCCCCGGCCCGGCGGCCCATCGGTTCGCGGCCATCTGAGCGCGCCGTCGCCGTGTCTCCGTTCTGACACACGCGGGCCCTTTGCAGGGCGGGCCCGGGGTGCTAACCGCCCCCCGGATTCGCCCTCCCTCCGGCCCGTGGAGCCCTGCCGTGTCCAACCCGCGCCCGATCGCCCTTCGCACCGTCTCCGAGCGCACGCCGCGCAGCTTCCCGCGCCCGCAGGGCCCCGAAGGCCGTCCCGCGCCGATCCGCGCTGTCTACGCCACCCACGCCTTTGACGTCGAGGCGATGCGCAATCACCTGCCGGGCGACGTCATCCGCCGCTTCCAGCGCGCCGTCCGCCACGGCGAGCGCCTGGACCGCACGCTGGCAGACCGCATCGCCCAGGCCGCCCTCGAATGGGCCGTCGAGCGCGGGGCCACGCACTTCTGCCACTGGTTCCAGCCGATGACGGGCGCCACGGCCGAGAAGCATGACAGCTTCATCGCCTTCGACGATGGCCGGCCGCTCTCGCGCTTCACCGGCGGCATGCTCATCCAGAGCGAGCCGGACGCCAACTCCTTCCCGTCCGGCGGCATGCGCAGCACCTTCGAGGCGCGCGGCTACACGGCGTGGGACCCGTCCTCGCCGATGTTCCTCATCGACCGCCCCACCGGCGCGACGCTCTGCATCCCCAGCGTGTTCGTGAGCTACCACGGCCACGCCCTCGACCTCAAGACGCCGCTGCTCCGCTCGATGGAGGCCGTGCAGGTCCAGGCCGTCCGCCTCTGCCACCTGCTGGGCGATCTCGACGTGGACCGCGTCGTCGCCACCGCGGGCCCCGAGCAGGAGTACTTCCTGGTGGACCGCGCCTGGGCCTCCTTGCGCCCGGACTTGCTCATCTGCGGGCGCAGCCTCCTCGGCGCCGCGGCCCCGAAGGGCCAGACCTTGGAGGACCACTACTTCGGCTCGATCCCGGCGCGCGTCCAGGCCTTCATGCACGAGCTGGAGCTCGAGCTGTACCGGCTCGGCGTGCCCGCGAAGACCCGCCACAACGAGGTCGCCCCCTCGCAGTTCGAGATCGCCGTCCTCTACGAAGAGGCGAACGTCGCGGCAGACCACAACCAGCTCGTCATGGAGCTGCTCAAGCGCGTGGCCGAGCGCCACGACTTCGCCGCTCTCCTGCACGAAAAGCCCTTTGCCGGCGTCAACGGCTCGGGCAAGCACCTGAACTGGTCTCTCGCCGACAGCCTCGGCCGCAACCTCCTGGAGCCGGGCTCCAACCCGCACCAGAACCTGCGCTTCCTCGCCTTTCTCAGCGCCGTCCTGCTCGGTCTGCACCGCCACGGCGCCGTGCTGCGCGCCACCATCGCCACCCACGGCAACGACTTCCGCCTCGGCGCCAACGAGGCGCCCCCCGCCATCATCAGCGCCTTCTTGGGCGACCAGCTGGACCGCATCTGCACCGCCATCGCGCGGGGCGAGGCGCTCGGCACCAGCCCCGACACCGCGATGATCGCCCTCGGCGTCGGCCACCTGCCCGAGCTTGCCAAGGACTCGACAGACCGCAACCGCACCTCGCCCTTCGCCTTCACCGGCAACAAGTTCGAGTTCCGCGCCGTCGGCTCCAACATGTCCGTCAGCTGGCCGCTCGCCGCCGTCAACACCGTCGTCGCAGACGGCATCCGCGAGCTGTGCACGCGCATCGAGGCCAAGGGCGCCGGCGACGCCGCGGTCTGGGCCGCCGTGCAGGATGCGCTCGTCGAGACCGCGCCCATCCGCTTCGAAGGCAACAACTACTCGGCCGAGTGGGTCGAGGAGGCCGCGCGCCGCGGCTTGCCCAACCTGCGCAAGGCCCCCGACGCCCTCGCTGTTCTCGAGAGCGCCGCCACGCACGCGCTCTTCACCTCCCACGGCGTCCTCGCCGCCGACGAGCTGGAGAGCCGCTTCCACATCGCCGTCGAGCGCTACATCACCACGGCCGAAATCGAGGGGCAGGTCCTCTGCGGCATGGTGGACCAGCACGTCCTCCCGGCGCTCGTGGCCGAGCGCACCTCCCTCGCGAGCGACCTCGCCGCCCTCCGCGCCGCCGGCATCGACGCCACCGCCGCAGACCGCGCAGCCTTCGACCGCGTGCACGACGCGCTGCAGCGCCTCCGCGCCGCCCGCACCGCCGTGGACACCGCCGTCGAGGCCGCCGCCGCGCACGGCATGGAGCGCGCGCGGGCCTGGGCCGGCCCCATCGCCGACGCCGTCTCCCAGCTCCGCGCCGCGAGCGACACCGCCGAGGCCCTGGTGGCCGACCACCGCTGGACGCTGCCCACCTACCGGGAAATGCTCTTCCAGAACGGCTGATCAGCCCATCCGGCGGCGCTGGTCCGGGCGCTGGGCGCCTGCCGGCCTCCGGCCG
>JBEIVK010000138.1:0-8430 GCA_040373935.1 Alphaproteobacteria bacterium | reverse complement strand
GTCTCCGGGGCAGCCCTCGCCGGCAGCGTGCCGGTGGCCGGGCTGCCGGACGCCGATGCTGCCGAACTGCTCCTCGTCGCGGCGCTCCGCGGCGGGCCCGGGGCGGCCGCCCACGCGAAGGCCGCGACGGCCGCCGCGGACCGCAGCGGGCGTCGCAGCCTGCGGGTGCTGTCCCGGCTCGTCGCGTCTGAGCTGGCGCAAGCGGCAGGGGAGCGCGCGTGGCGTGCGCCGCTCACCGAGCTCTCGGGGCTCGCGAGCGGCGGTTTGGGTGTCGAGATCGCCGTGCGCCAGGCCGTCGTCGGTGGCGGTGGGTCGGTCGGCGCGGGCGACGGCATCCAGGGTTTGTGGTCCGGTCTGCTGTCCGGGGCGTCGGTCCCTGCCTCCGGCGTGGTGGGGGCCGCGCTGTCCGCGCTCGCCGAGGGCCGTCAGGCGCTCGGCGCCGGCGATGCGGGCAAGGCTTCGCAGGCCTTCGCCGCTGGCGTGGGCGCCTTGCCGTTCCACCGGCGCGGGCTCGCGTCGGCGGGCACTGCTTTGGACGGTTCGGCCGGGCTGGTGTTGGACGAAGACTTGGCCCGACTCGCCGCGCTCCCGGTCGGCGACGATGTCCTGGGGGCCGCGCTCGCGGTGCACGAAGGCGTCCACCGCCTCCGCGGTTGGCGCGGCGGGCACGCCGTGGGGCGGGATCCCCTCGTCGGGCTGGGAGAGGCAGAGCGCGAGGCCATTCTCGACGCCGCGGCCCGCGCCCGGGGCGCGATGGTCGGGTACTGGCTCGGGGGGGCGGCCTTCCCGTCAGCGGCGTTCGAGGCGCTCGATGCCGCAGAGAAGGCTGCTGCGGGCGCGCAGGCCGCGTATCGGGCGGGGCTGCCCGGGGCCGTGCCCACCGTCGCGAACATGCGCACCAACCTGCCCAACGCGGCGGTCATCTCCCACATCGCCACGGACGCCGAGGTGCACGGGTTGGTGGTGACGGCCGCCAGTGGCGCGGTGCGCGGGCTTGGCCCCGTCGCCCGGCTGCGCACCGTGTCCGAACGCCATGCCGCCGCCCTGCTTGCGGCGTCACGCAGCCCGGAGCGCGCTCCGCATGCGTCCGGTGACGCCCTGCGAGACGCGCTCCTCGAGCCCTTCGTGCTGGAGCTCACGGGCATCGCTCGCTTTGTCTCGGTCGCAGACACTGCGCTCCTGCCCTTCCCGCTCACCACCCTCCCGGAGCAGGCCTCCGGTCTGCGCTTCCTCGCCGACATCCGCATCATCGCGATGCAGCCGACGCTCACCCGCGCCGCCGCGACGGTCGCTGTGAAGCCGCCGGAGGGCGGGTACAAGCCTGACTTCTTCGCGGCATCGGCGGCGGTGGGGGCATCGGCCGGGACCGGTACGCCGTCGGACGCGGAGCTGCTCCAGAAGCACAAGGCCGGCGGCTCTGACGTCCCGGCGGACTTGTCCGGCGCCGTCAAGGCCTTCCCGGCCGAGTTCCGCGAGGTCGCGGTTGGCCCGGCCGCGACGGTCGAGGTCCTGCGGGGCCGGCTCGGCACCAGCCGCATCGTTCACCTGTCGGGGCTCGCGGCGTCGGGCGACGGCGGGTTCCGCGTGGCCGATGGCGAGGTCTCGCTCAACGCGATCCGCGCGATGGCCCTCGGCGCGGAGACGGTGGTCATCACGTCGCCGGCCGAGGTTCCCGTGCAGGTGGAGCGCGCCCGTGCGTTCCTCGACGCCGGCGCGGGAGCGGTGGTCGTCGCCGCGTGGCCGCTGGAGGCCAAGGATTTGACGCCTGTCTTCGAGGGCTTCTACGGCGCTGTGAACCGCGACCACGGCGCCGTGCGCGCGATGAGCGATGGGCGCCAGTCGCTGGTCGCGGACGCCTTGTCCGGCAACGAGGTGGATGACCCGTCCATTTGGGGGAGCTTCCTCGTCTTCGCCAGTCCATGAGCCTGTTCTTCGCCGCGGTCTGCGCGGCGGCGTTGGCGCTGCCTCCGCCTGTGCTCGGTCCGGACGGCTTCGTCTGGGCCGGGCCGGTCGCCCCCGGCTCGGAGGACAGCGCCCGCTGGGCGGCCGTCCTGGGCGTGGACATCCGGGCAGGTCAGCCCTTGGTCGAGGTCGCCACGGCGGACGGCCTGCTCGCCTGGAGCGCCGGCGGGTGGCTGCTGGGTGGTGCGCCGCTGCGGGTCGCGCCGAGCGCGCGCTGGGATGTGGACGCCACGGGTGAGCTGGTGGCCGTGCGGTCCCGCAGCGGTGCCCGTCTGCGCTTCCTGTATGGCGCATCGGGAGCCCTGGCCGGCGTTCTGCTGCCGGGGGGCGGCCACGCCCGCTTCGTCTGGGACGCCGAGGGGCGGGTCACCGGGCTGCTCGGGCCGGGCCCCAGCGGATGGTCCCTCGCGCGCAACGACGCCATCGCCGTGCGCGGTCCGGACGGCGAAACCCTCACCGTGCGGTTTCGCGAGGGCACCGGCGCGGTCGAGGAAGAGGTCGTCGATGCCCTCGGGCGCCGGGCCGTGGTGGAGTGGGAGGCCGGGGCCGTCCTTCGCCCGCGCAGCGTGACGGATCCGGCCGGTGTTCGCACCGAAGTGGGCTGGGAAGGGGATCGGGTGCGCATCGCGCAGGCCGGCGCGGCCTGGGTCCTCGGGCTCGATGGTGCGTCGCGGGTGCAGTCCCTCGTCCTCCCGAGCGGCCGCACCTGGCGCTGGGAGCACGGCCCTGCGGGGCATCTGCTCGCGCTGGTCAGTCCCACCGGGCAACGCTTCGCCTGGGAGCGTCGGCCCGACGGCGTGCACGTGGCGACGGCCGGTCCCGCCGGCACCTGGGTCTGGGAGCGGGACCCGGAGGGGCGGCTCAACGGGTGGGTCACGCCGGCGGGCGGTCGGGTGGTCCTGCACCGAGACCGCGCCGGCCGCCTCGTCGGCGGCACCGACGCCGTCGGCAACCGCATCGTGCTCGCGCGGGATGGTCGCGGGCGCATCACGGGGCTGGTGGAGCGCGACGGGGCGCGCTGGGCCTTGGAGACGGACGACGCGGGGCGCCTCCACGCGCTCACCGACCCGCGCGGGCGGTCGCTTCGTCTGCGCCGCGACGACGCAGGGCGCCTCGTGTCGGTGCACGACGGCGGCAATGCCCTCCTCGGGTTGCGGCGTGGGCCGTCCGGGCGTCTTCTCGCGGTCACGACCGCCGACGGGGCGTCCACCCTTTTCGTCCGGGACCCGCTCGGGCGGGTCGCACGCGCCGTCCGGGCAGACGGGCGCAGCTTTCGGCTGGAGCGCGACCCGCGCGGCGATGTCGTGGCCGTGTTGGGAGAGGGGACGTTCCGCCTCGAACGGGACGCCCACGGCCGGCCGGTTCGCGCCGGCGACGCCCGTTTCGGTTGGAGCGCCGACGGTGCGCTGACGTCCCTCGAGCGCGGTGGGGTGCGCTTCACCGTGGCCCACGACGCCGCCGGTCGGGCGGCCACGGTGCGCGCGGGCGAGGCCGTCCTCTCCCTGACCCGCGACGCCGCCGGGCGCATCGCCCGTTGGGAGCTGGGAGCCTCCGTCCTGCGCGTCGCGCGCGACGCCGTTGGCCTCATCGTCCGAGAGGAGGGCGAGGGTGTGGTCGAGCTGCGGCGGGACGCGGCCGGGCGGGTGAGCGCCGTCCGCGGGCCAGCGGGCACCTGGGAGGTGTCCACGGACGCCGCGGGCCGCCCGCTGCGGGTCGACGGCCCCGGCGGGCTCGATCTCGGCGTGGATCGCGACGGCGCAGGGCTGCCGGTCCTCGTGCGGGTGCCCGGCGGCGCCTTGTTCTCTCGGCGCCTCGAGCCGCGGCGCGCCGTCGCGTCGTGGATGGACCGCAACGGCCGCGCGGTCTGGGGGGAGACCGACGAGTTTGGCCCCACCGGTGAGCTGCGCGCGCGCACCGGGCTCGACGGCGAGCGCCACCGCATCCGCCGGGACCCTCTGGGCGACGTCATCGCCGAAGAGTCCTCGGCCGGCCTGCGGTGGTCCCGCACCCCAGCGTCCCGCAGCGCCGCGGGCGGCTGGGTGCTCCGGGACGAAGCGGGCCGCTGGGTCGAAGCCCTGGTCCCGCCCGGCGCGGATGCGTGGGGCTTGGGCGACGGCGTCCTCACCGCCGAGCGCGCCCCAGACGGCGCGTTGCGCGCGGTCCACGGCCCCTCCGGCTCGGTCCGCGTTGAGCGGGACGCCTTCGGCCGGTTGCGGGGGCTCCGCGGGCCCGCGGTCGCTGCGCGCGTCCGGTACGACGCGCGGGGGCGGCCGAGCGGTGTGCAGGGCGGCGCAGGCGATGGGGTTCTGCGCTGGGCGGACCTCGGCTTCGGCGTCAACGCCCTCGAGATCGGGGGCGGTGTCCCGGTGCTTTCGGGGCCCTTCGGCCCGCAGGCGGTGGGCGCGGGCGAGAGCTGGGCGGTGTGGTTGCGCAGCCCGGACGGCCGCGTGCAGGCGACCCAGGTCGGGCGCGAAGATCCGGTGCGCGCGCCCGCGTCGCTGCCCGCAGCCCTCGGCGCCGCGCTGGGAGAGGGCGTCGCCGCCGTGTTTCCGGGGGGCCCGACCGTGGGTCCAGGGCTCCCGGCGCGAGACCCCCTCGGCGGCGAGCGGCTGGAGCGGGGAGGGGATTGGGCCTGGGCGTTGGACCCCACAGCGGGCGTAGACCCATGGGCCGATCCGGCTCCCTGGGCCTCGCGGAGCGTCTTCGGGGACCCGGTGGGCCTCATCGTCCACCTCGGCGGCGTGGGCGTGCCCGCCGGTCCTGCCGGCCTGGGCGGCGCGGCGTCGGAGGCGCCGCTCGAAGGCTTCCCCGTCGCGCTCGGCGGGGCCGATGCTCCGCCGCTGGGCCCGGATCCCGCGTCCCTTCCAGTCGAGGCAGACCTCTGGGAGGCGCTGGTGCTCCGCGCGTTGATGCCGGGCGCGCGGGCCATCGGCGTGGACGATCCGCTCGCGGCGGCTCTGCAGGCAGAGCTGTCCAAAGAGTGCGAGCTTCCCGTGTTTCCCGTGGTTGGGCTTGGGCGCCTCGGGCCAAGCCTCGCCGATGGCCCGCCGTGGGGCCTTGCCAACCCGCCACCGTCTCGATAAGCACCGAGTGCTCGGGCGGACGAGGTACCTCGTCGTTCAGGTGTTGTGGTGGGTGTAGCTCAGTAGGTTAGAGCGTCGGATTGTGGATCCGAAGGTCGTGGGTTCGAGCCCCATCTCCCACCCCACTCTCGCACGGGCTCATAGCTCAATTGGTAGAGCATCGGACTCTTAATCCGCAGGTTCCAGGTTCGATTCCTGGTGGGCCCACCATCTCAGGGGCCGTGTCTGAAAGGGCACGGCCCCTGCTTCGTTTTCCCCGCTGTCGTCTGCGGCCCATCGGTCATTCGTGCCCTTGCCGCGGGGCGGCGGACGTGTTCTATGAACGGTCGTTGTCGGGCCGGGCCCGGTCCGTCCATCCACTCCGCGAGAATGGCGGAATTGGCAGACGCGCCGGACTTAGGATCCGGTGGGGCAACCCGTGGGGGTTCAAGTCCCCCTTCTCGCACCCTTTTGTCGCCGCGGGGCATCCCGCTCCGCCGAGGCCATCGATGTCCAACGAACTCGCCTACGACCTGCACGTCGAAGAGCTCAGCACCTCTCGCCGCCGCTTCACCTTGACCGTCGGCTCCGACGCCGTGAAGTCCGAGCTGGACCGCGCCTTCCTCCAGCTCAAAAATGACGCGCGCCTCCCCGGCTTCCGGCCCGGCAAGGTCCCGCGCAACGTCCTCGAGACTCGCTTCGGCCGCCAGGTGCGCGCCGAGGTCGGCGCTCGGCTGGTCGACCGCGCCTGGCGCCAGGTCTCGCGCGACGTGCCGGTGGCCGGTCAGCCCCTGCTGGAGTCGCAAGACGAGATCGGCGCCGCGGGCTTCTCTTTCACCATCGCGGTGGACGTGAAGCCCGAGGTGGCCGCCAGCGGCTACCGCGGCATCGCCGTCAGCTACAAGTCGCGCACCGTCAGCGACGACGCCGTTGAGGCGGCCATTCAGCGCAAGCTGCAGTCCAAGGCCAAGCTCACCGAGGTCACGGATGGCCGCGCGGTGGAGGCGGGCGACTTCGTCCTCACCTCGCTCAAGCTCGAGGCGGACGGCGCGGTCGTCGTGGAAGAGCCCGGCACCCTGGTGAACACCCGGGCGGACCGCTTCTACCCCGGCCTGGAGTCCCTCCTCATCGGGCTCAGCGTCGGCGGCAGCGCCAGCGGGTCGGTGGCGATCGGCGCGAGCCAGCTCGCCCACCTCAAGGGCAAGTCCTTCGAGGCCACCGTCACCGTCATCGCCGTCCAGGCGTACCAGGCGCCTGCGCTGGACGACGACTCTGCCCGTGACCTCGGCTACGAAGGTGGCGTGGACGCGATGCGCGGCGCCATCCGCATGGAGCTCGAGACGGACGCCCAGGAGGCCGACCGCACGGACGCCCGCGTGGCGCTGCTCCAGAAGCTCGTGGACGCCCACTCCTTCGACGTCCCGGACGGCCTCGTCGACGAGCAGTACCAGGCGCTCGTCGAGGAGATGCGCGTGCGCCGGGCCTACGCCGGTCAGGACGCCCGCAGCATCCGCTTCTCCGACGCCGAGCTGGCTGACCTCCGCAACCGCGCCCGCTTCGCCGCCCGCGCCGCCATCCTGCTGGCGTCCATCGCCAAGCAGGAGGGCCTGCTCGTCACCGACGCCGACCTCGACAAGAAGATCGCCGAGATCTCCCAGATGCGCGGCCAGACGGTCGCGGCCATCCGTGGCTACCTCGAGCGCGAGAAGGCGATGCCCGTCCTCCGCGACCGCATCCAGGAAGAAAAGACCCTGGAGTGGTTGCTGGACAACGCCGAGCTTCAGCCCTCCGCCGAGTGATCGGGGGCCCGGGCGCCGGCTCCTGCCGGCGTCCGGCATTTTTGCGGCCGTCCCTTGTCGGGCTGGGCGGCGGTGCGCACGTCGGTTCGCCGTCCCTCCGTCTGTCCGATAGCGTGTCTCTCTCCGAGGTCCGTATGTCCTTCGCTCCCCGCGCCGCGTCCTTTCTCGTCCCCACCGTCGTGGAACAGACCCACCGCGGTGAGCGCGCTTACGACATCTACTCCCGCCTCCTCCTCGACCGCATCATCTTCCTGGGCACCGAGATCGACGACATGGTGGCCAACGCCATCATCGCGCAGCTGCTCTTCCTCGACAGCCAGGACCCGGAAAAGGACATCTACCTGTACGTCAACAGCCCCGGCGGCATCGTCACCAGCGGGCTCGCGATCTACGACACCATGCAGTACGTCAAGGCGGACGTCGCCACCATCTGCGTCGGCCAGGCTGCGTCGATGGGTGCGTTCCTGCTCGCGGCGGGGGCCAAGGGCAAGCGTCGCGCGCTGCCGCACGCCCGCGTCATGATCCACCAGCCCCTCGGCGGCGCCCGCGGCCAGGCCACGGACATCGAGATCCAGGCCCGCGAAATCCTGCGCCTCAAGTCCACGCTCAATGACAAGCTGGCGTTCCACACCGGCCAGCCCGCCGACCGCGTGAAGGCCGACACGGAGCGCGACAACTACATGACGGCCGCCGAGGCGCTGGCCTATGGCCTCATCGACGAGGTCATCGAGCACAACCCGGCCGTTCCCCGTTAGTCCCCCGCGAACGTCCGCCGCTCCCCGGAGTCATCGTGCATCGAAAGGGCCAGTCCAGTCGGGATCTCCGGTGTTCCTTCTGCGGCAAGTCGCAGCGGGAGGTGCGGAAGCTCATCGCCGGTCCGAGCGTCTACATCTGCGACGAGTGCGTGGAGCTGTGCAACGAGATCATCACCGAGGAGTACGAGCGCGAGGACTACTACGCCTCTCGCTCCCTCGTGCCCAAGCCCCAGGAGATCAAGTCGCATCTCGACGACTTCGTCATCGGCCAGGAGCGCGCCAAGAAGGTCCTGTCGGGGGCGGTGCACAACCATTACAAGCGCATCGACACCCGCACCACCCACGATGATGTCGAGCTTCAGAAGTCCAACATCTTGATTGTGGGGCCCACGGGGACGGGCAAGACGCTGCTCGCCCAGACGCTCGCGCGGATGCTGAAGGTCCCCTTCGCCATCGTCGACGCCACGACGCTCACGGAGGCCGGCTACGTCGGCGAGGACGTCGAGAACATCATCCTCTCGCTGTTCCAGGCGGCGGACTACAACCTCGAGCGCACCTGCAAGGGCATCATCTACATCGACGAGATCGACAAGATCGCGCGGAAGGGCGAAAACCCGTCGATCACCCGCGACGTTTCCGGCGAGGGCGTGCAGCAGGCGCTCCTCAAGATCATCGAGGGCACGGTCGCGAACGTTCCGCCCAAGGGCGGCCGGAAGCACCCACAGCAGGAGTTCCTGCAGATCGACACCACGAACATCCTGTTCGTGTGTGGCGGCGCCTTCGTGGGGCTCGACCAGATCATCGAGCGCCGGGTCAACAAGGCGGGCATGGGCTTCGGCCAGAACCAGCGGG
>JBEIVK010000320.1:0-4970 GCA_040373935.1 Alphaproteobacteria bacterium | reverse complement strand
TGGGCGCGGTGGCGGGCGTGGCCCAGGTGCGGCCGCTCGGCGTGGACGGGGGCTGGGTGCGCCTCGCAGTGTTCGCCGCCGAAGGCGCGGACGTGCGGCCCGCGCTGGCGGCGGCGGTGGCCACGCGGGGCTGGTCCGTTCGGGCGCTCGAGCGCGTGGTGCCGTCGTTGGAAGAGGCCTTTCTCACCATCGTCGGGCAGGAGGGCTGAGCGTGTCGGTCGCCTGGGCCATCTTCAAAAAGGAGATGCGGATCTACTTCGTGAGTCCGCTCGCCTACGTTTTCCTCGGGGTTTTTCTCTTCCTCGCGGGGCTGTTTTTCTACCTCGGGGTCACTTTGACGGGCGAGGCGAGCCTGCGGGTGATGCTGGGCAACCTCGCGGTCGCGCTGCTGTTCTTGCTGCCGCTGGTCACGATGCGGCACTTCGCCGAAGAGCGCCGGGCCGGCACCTTCGAACTCCTGATGACCGCGCCGGTGCCGCTCTGGGCGTTGCTCGCCGGCAAGTGGGCGGCCAGCGTCGCTCTCTGCGCGCTGCTGCTCGCGGGCACGGGCATCTTCCCGCTGCTCCTCGCCTTCTACGGAGATCCCGACTGGGGCGTCATCGCGACGAGCTACCTCGGGCTCCTGCTGTGCTGCGGGGCCTTCGTGTCGGCGGGCCTGTTCACGTCCAGCCTCACCCAAGAGCCGGTGGCGGCGGGGCTTGGCGGCGTCATCGTCCTGTTGCCCTTCTGGATCGCAGGTACCGCGGCGGATCTCGTGGCCGCGGAGGGCGCGCGCGCGGTGCTCCGGCACCTGTCGTTCCTCACCCACGTCGAGCCCTTCACCCGCGGCGTCATCGACTCAGCGCACGTGGCCTGGTTCGGGCTCTTCTCGTTCTTTTTTCTGTTCTTGACGTGGCGCAGCGTTGAGTCGCGGAGGTGGCGGTGAGGCAGTCCACGCGCCGCGTCCTCGCCTATGGGAGCAACGCCACTCTCGTCACCGCGATGGTGCTGGGGTTGGTGGTCGTTCTGTACCTGCTGGCAGACCGCTACCGCGTGCGCGCGGACTGGTCGGAGGGCGCGTCCAATACGCTCCAGGCAGACACCCTCGCCAAGCTCGGCCTGCTCGATGAAGACGCCCGCCCCGTCACCATCACCGCGTTCTCGGCCCAGCGCGGCAACCCCGATGCCTGGTTCAAGGACCGCGCGATCAAGGACCTGCTTCGCGAGGTCGGCGAGCAGAGCACCATGGTCGAGTGGCGCTTCGTCGACTTCGACCAAGAGCGTCTGACGGCCGAGTCTCTCGGCGTCACCGAGTACGGCCGCGTCGTCATCCAGCGCGGCGCCGACCGCGTGGACCTCAAGGACCGCGAGCTCTTCCGGCGGGCCGGCAAGGACGCCGCCGAGCGCGTCGAGTTTGTCGGCGAGGCAGCCTTCTCGCGCGCCTTTGCCCAGCTGATGACCCCCTCTCGCCGCGCCGTCTACGTGCTCACGGGGCACGGGGACCTCGACCCCTCCGACAAGGGCCCGGCCGGCCTGTCGGAGCTCGCCGCGCTGCTCGACCAAGAGCGCTACGAGCTTCATCCCCTCGACCTCCTCCGCACCGGCGCCGACGGCGCGCTGCCCACCATCCCCGACGATGCCGCGGCGGTCCTGGTCGCCCGCCCCGCGCGGCCGCTGTCGCCGACCGAGGAGGACTCGCTGCTGGGTTGGGTCGGTCGCGGGGGCAGTCTTCTCCTGGCGGTCGACGTCGGCACCGCCATCCCGCCGCTGCTCGGGCGTCTCGGCGTGTTGGTGCCCGAGGGCGTGGCGTTGCAGCCGGAGATGCAGGTCCCGTACCGTGACCGCCCCATCCCGCGCTACCGCGGCCACCCCATCACGGGAGAGCTGGACGACCGCCGGGTCGCCACCGTGCTCGCCTTGCCGGCGCCCTTGCGCCTCGTGGAGCCGCCCCCGGCCGGCCTTCGCGCAGCGCCCGTGCTGTCGACGACCCGGGACGGCTGGGTGGACCGCGGCGGCGCGCTCGTGGGCGGGATGGCGGTCTACGAGCCGGGGATCGACGGGCAGGGGCCGGTGGATCTCGCCTTCGCCCTGGAGGCGGCCCCCGGGCAGGGCCTCGTGCGCGCGGGCAAGCCGGCGGCGCGGGTGCTGGTGTTGGGCGACGGCGATGTGCTGACGAACAGTCTCATTGGCGAGGCCCCGGGCAACGCCCTCTTCGCCGTCAACGCCGTCCACTGGCTGGCGGGCGAAGACCGCCGCTTGGGCGCTTCGCTCGGCGCGGTCGGCAAGGCCACCCGCTCGCGTCGGCTCGCGCTCACGGACCAAGAGCTCGGCCTCCTGCGCGCGGCGAGTCTCGGCATCATGCCCCTGCTGGTGCTCATCTTTGGCATTGCGACGTGGCTCTCGCGGAGGGGGCGGTGAAGGCATTCCGTGGCACGCTGATCGCGGGCCTTCTGCTCCTGCTCGCCGTGGCCGCCATCCTGTTGGCGCGCCCGGATCTGCTCGCGCCCGAAGACACCGGGCCAGTGCGGATCTTCACCTTCGAGAAGCACGAGGTCACCCGGGTCGAGGTGGAGCGGCCCGGCGCCGACCGCATCGTCCTCGTCGAGGTGGACGGCCAGTGGGTCATCGAGGGCACGGACTTCGTCGCCGGGCGGTCGATGGTCAACCGCGTCAAGCACCAGCTGCACGACCTCACGGCCCGCGCCACGGTGGTGGAGGACCCGGATCTGCCCGAGCTGTACGGTCTCGGCGCCAACGCCATCCGCGTCGCGCTGCGCCTGCGGGACGGCCGGGACATCACCTTCCTGGTGGGGGACCCGAACCCCACGGCCGTGAGCTACTACATCCAGCCGCTGCCCGGCGAGGTCATCTACACCGTGAAAAAGGCGGCTGTAGACTACTACTCCCTCACGCTCGACGCGTTCCGGGAGAGCCGCTTCGCCAGCTTCGACAGCAAGGACGTCACGGGCTTCACCGCGCGCCTCGCCATCGACGGCGCCCCTGCGCTGCTCGATTTGGAGCGCACGGGCGACGAGCAGTGGGAGCTGCGCGCGCCGTCCGCGATGGCCGCCCACGAAGACCGCGTGCGCCAGATCATCGGCCGCGTCAGCGCCTTAAAGGCCGCCGGCTACGAGGCGCTCCCCGCCGAGGGGCGCGACGCCCGCCTCGCCGCGCTGGGCCTCGACGCGCCGCGCGCCGACATCACGGTGCGCTTCTCTTCTCGGGACCCGCTTCGGTTGCGCGTCGGAAACGACGCGCCCTCGGCCAGCAAGTACGAAGAGCTCGCCTACATGATGCTCGACGGCGACGACACGGTCTACCTCGCGCGCCGCGGTCTGCTCGACGAGTTCAAGGAGGACCCGGCCCTGCTGCGCAACCGGCGCGTGGTGCGCATGAAGGCCGCCGACGTCGTCGCCGTGGACGCGACGCTCGCGCCGCGCGCGGGCGAGGACCTCTCGGGCGCGCACGGCGTCCGCTATGCCGCCGAGCAGTGGGTCTGGAAGGACGGCGTCCCGGTCTCCGGCAGCACGCCGGAGCGTCTCGCGCGGTCCTTCGCCGAGCTGGAGGTGGACGCCTTCGTCGACGATGCGGGCGGGGACCTCTCGCGCTTCGGGCTGGCGCCTCCGGTCGTCCGCGCAGTGTTGACGGACCGCGCAGGCTTGGAGCGGGTCGTGCTCATCGGCGGCAGCGGCCCGCCCGCCGCCGCGCCCACGTCCGACGGGGAGTCGCGCCCCCGTCGCTACGCGTCCATCGAGGGAGATCCCGGCGTGTATCTCGTGGATGAGCGCACCCTCGGCGTGGTCGATGATCTCATCCGCGAAGGCAACCGCAAGGCCGAGCGCGACGCCGAGACGGCGGCGCGGCAGGGGCGCATCCCGTCGGCCCCGGCCGAGGTGGCGCCGTGAGCCAGCGCGGGCTGGTCCTGGCCTTGGCCGCCGCGTGCAGCGGGTCGGCGCCGGCGCCCGACGCCGCGGCGGAGGTCATTGTCGCGTTCTCCATGGACGTCCACGGTGAGCTGGAGCCGTGTGGTTGACCGCGCCACCCGCAGGGCGGTCTGCCCCGCAGAGCAAGCCTGCTTCGCACCTGGAAGAGCGCCGGCCCCGTGCTGGTGGTCGACGCGGGGGATCTGAGCGGCACTTGGCCGCCGCCGGGCGGGTCTGCCGCCGAGGCCGCTCGCCAGAAGGCGGGGGCCCAGCACGCCGCCTTCGCCGCCGCCGGCGTCGACGCCATGCTCCCCGGGCCGGGAGACCTCGGCCTGGGCGTCGCCTGGCTGGAAGGGCAGGCGGCCGCTCACAGCCTGCCCTATGTCGCGGCGAACCTCCAGTGTGATGGGCGGTCGCCGTTCCCGCCCCACCGGGACGTGGCGACCGCCGCGGGCCCGGTGCGCATCGTCGGCGTCCTGGGCACCGGCCGCACCTTGCCCGCAGGGTGCGCCGCCGGGGACCCCGTCGCTGCGGTCGCCGCCGCCGCGGCCCAGTCCCCGCCGGCGCGGCAGGTGCTCGTGCTGGCGCATATGGACGACGCCGAGCTGCGCGGCGTGGCCGCGGCGGCGCCCGGCGCGCTGGTGCTGCAAGGCGGGGAGGGCCGCGCCACGGACAAGCCGGGCGCGCTCCCGGGCGCTGGCGCGGTCGTGTCCGCGGGGGAGCGCGGCAAAAAGCTGGGGCGAATCGACCTGCAGTTCGTGCCCGGAGGCGGCGGCTTTGCGGTGGGCGAGGGGACTTCGGCGGTCGCCGCCCGGCGGGACCGCACGGCGGACCGCTTGCGGCTCGCGCGGTCGCAGGCCGAGGCCGCGACGGACGGGCCGGCGCGGGACCGCGCGGCGCGGCGGGTGGCCTACCTCGAAGGCGAGCTCGCCCGGGTGGAGGCTGACCTCGCGGCCGTGACGGCTGGTCAGAGCGGTGGGCTGCGCCACGGCATCGCACTCTCTCTGCACGCCCTCGACGACGCCATCCCGGACGACCCGTCGGCCCGCGCGCTCGTGGACGCGGCGC
>JBEIVK010000177.1:0-7257 GCA_040373935.1 Alphaproteobacteria bacterium | reverse complement strand
TCCGCCGGAGCCTGCGCCCGTGCCCGCGCCTGCGCCGGCCCCCGCGCCGGAGCCTGCGCCCGTGCCCGTCCCCGCGCCTCCGCCGGAGCCTGCGCCCGTGCCCGTCCCCGCGCCTCCTCCGGAGCCTGCGCCGGCAGGCGTTTGGGGCGCCGGGGCCCCGGCGGCGGCCCAAGCGTGCACCACGCGCGGGGGCTGCGGCAGCCCGTCCCTGGAGTGCGCCCACGATCAAACCTGCAAGCCGGCCGGCCAGGTGGGCACCTACCCGCCAGGCGCCTCTTGCATGCAGAACTCCGACTGCGCCGTCGGGCTCGACTGTGTCAACAACACGTGTGTTTCGGCCCCCGCCGCGCCGTGGGGCGCGCCGGCCGGAACCGCGAACCCCTGGGGTGGTCAATGAGCGCCTGCCGCCATCTCGCTGCGCTGCTCGTGCTCCTGCTCGTCGGGCTTGGGTATGGGGTCCTGCGCCCCGCGTGGGCCCAGGGCCGCCGGATCATCTTCGAAGAGACGGCGATCGTCGGCAAGATCCAGAAGCCGGAGATCCTGATCTTCATCTCGCGCACCAACCTCAACCAGGACGCGCCCCTGGTCTTGCGGGAGTCTTTCGTGCCCCGCATCGTCAAGTCAGTCGAGAGCAAGCCCTTCTGAGGGCGACTTCGGCGGGGCGCCGTCCCGCTGAATGACAGCGACTTCACAAGGCACCGGTGACAGATCCGGGCCGCTTCGGTAGACTCCAGCCGCTCCGGGCACTCCAACACCCGGCGGTTCGCTTCCAGCACTCCTACGTAGCTCCCCGGGAGGGATCACATGGACTTCTTCGTCGATTCGATGCACAAGGGTGGGATCTTCATGTGGCCCATCCTGGTCTGCGGCATCTTCGCGCTGGCCATCGTCTTTGAGCGCGCCTACTTCATCATGTTCCGCGCCAACATCAACGGCGTGGCGTTCATGGCGCAGGTGCAGAAGCTCGTCATGGCCAACAACATCGACCGCGCGATCAAGCTCTGCAACGCCGAGCCCAACGCCGCGCTCCCCCGCGTTCTCAAGTCGGGCCTCACCCGCGCCAACCGCGGCAAGGACGAGTTCGAGGCCGCCATCAACGAGTCGGTGCTCGAGGTGTTCCCGCTCCTCAACAAGCGCTCCTCGTACCTGCCCATGCTCGCCAACGTGGCCACGCTCACCGGCCTGCTCGGCACCATCCAGGGCCTGATTCTCGCCTTCGAGGCCGTGGCCCACGCCTCCGCCGAGACGAAGTCGACCCTCCTCGCCGGCGGTATCTCCACCGCGATGTACACGACGGCCGGCGGCCTCATCGTCGCCATCCCGATCCTGGTCCTCCACTCCATCATCTCGGCGCGCACCACCAAGATCATGGACGAGATCGACCAGTTCTCGCTGAAGACGGTCAACCTCCTCGCGGCCCGCCGCAGCGGCGCCCTGAAGGACGAGTCCGCCCCGGCTGGCGCCTGATCGCCGCCGCTGCCGGGGGGCTTGGGCCCCCTGGCGGCCCCCGCCCCTTTCTGTTGTCTGATCCCGTGGAGCCTTTCCCATGGCGATGAAGCGTCGGACGGAGCCCTCTCAGGAGCTCAACCTCGTCCCCATCATGAACCTGGTCACGATCCTGATCCCCGTGCTTCTCATGGCGGCGCAGTTCGTGAGCCTCGCGGTGATCGACAGCACCCTCCCGGCCATCGGCCCGCCCCAGCCGGTGGAGGAGGAGCCGGAGAAGAAGCCGTTGATGCTCTCGCTCGCGCTCTCCCAGAAGGGCATCACCATCCTGGGCGCCGACACGGTCCTGTTCCCGGAAGGCGCGCCGCCGGCGCCCGCCGAGGGCACCGAGAAGCCCCCCACGCTTCCCTGCAAGTCGGGCAGCACGTGCACGGGTCTGGATGACTACGATTGGGAGCAGCTCCGCGTGAAGCTGAACCTCATCAAGGACCAGTACCCGGACGACCAAAACGTCATCCTCGTCCCCGACAACGCCATCCATTACGAGATCCTCGTGAAGACGATGGACGTCGCCCGGGACGATGATCAGACAAAGGACGCCGACGGCAAGGCCCGCCTCCTCTTCCCCTTCGTCGTCATCGCTGGCGGCGCGATCTAAGCCGGCACGGAGCACCCCATGAAGAAAGCCCGTCGCGCATCGGTCGCTACCGAGCTGAACATCACCTCGATGATGGACATGATGACCATCATCCTCGTGTTCTTGCTGAAGAGCTTCGCGTCCACGGAGGTGAACGTCACCCCCTCCGACGATCTCGTGCTGCCCTTCTCCACCGCCGCGAAAAACCCCGAGCTCGCCGTGCAGCTGACGGTCGAGCGGGACAAGATCATCGTGGACGGCGTCGAGGTCATGCAGCTCATTGAGGTGGATGACCCGAACAACCCCGGCCAGAAGGTTCCGGCTGTCGCCGAGACGGACCTCAAGGGCCAGCTCATCGGTCCGCTGTCCGACCGCCTGACGGAGAAGGCCGAGACGGCCAAGGCCATCGGCGAAAAGACGGGCAACGAGAAGATGGCCTTTAAGGGGCAGATCCTTCTCATGGTCGACTCGAAGATGCCGTTCAACGTGCTTCGCTCCGTCATGTACACGGCGGGTCAGGCGCAGTTCGGCGAGTTCCGCTTCGTCGTCTACAAGCTCCGCGAGTAGTCGGTGGGGGCCGGGTTGCCGGTCCCGCCGCATGGGTCTACGCTGATGGCGGCGCGGGGTTCCCCCGCATCGCCTGCCTCCAGAAGGTGGAGAGGATGGTCTCAGGACACCGAGTTGACGAACCGAATCCCGCGGCGGGGGTCTGTGCAGTGTGCGGATCCTTCCGTGAGCGTGGTTCGGGGCACCGGGTCCTGGCCATCGTGTCGCTGACTGCCCCGGGGCCGAGGAAGTACGCGCATGTCTGAGTCCGCGAACCCGCAGCAGGCACAAGCGAAGGTGCTTCGCATCGGGATCATCCAAGGGGACCGCATCGTCAGCGAACGCCTGATCAAGCCGGGCCAGAGCGTGTCGGTCGGTCAGGACCCGAAGGCCACCTTTGTCGTGGCGGCGGAGGGCGTTCCGAAGAAGATCCCGATGTTCGTCGCCCGCGGCGACGGGTATCGCCTCCAGTTCACGGACGAGATGGACGGGGTGCTCGCGGTCGCCGGCGCCAAGACGACGCTCAAGGACTTGCAGGCCAAGGCCACCAAGGGCGAGTTCTTCGAGGTCGCGATCGATGAGGCGTCCCGCGGGAAGCTGAACATCGGCGGCGGCGTCACGGTTTTGTTCCAGTTCGTGGCGGCCCCGCCGGAGCCGGCGAAGGTCACCATCCAGACCGACTTCCGCCCCAAGCTCCTCGCCGACGAGGACGATCCGTACTTCCTGGCGTCCTTGGGGTTCTGGTCCACCATCGGCGCGATCGCCATGGTCTACGTGTGGAACACGGAGCCCATCGAGCGCACCAACGTGGAGATCCCGGATCGCTTCCTCACGATCATGGCGCCGCCCCCCGTGGAGCCGAAGCCGGAGGAGCCGAAGACCGAAGAGCCGCAAGAGCTCGACGAGATGGACGGCACTCAGCTCAAGAAAGAGCAAAAGAAGGACGTCGACGCGGGCCCTGCGCCCAAGACGGAGCGCGAGGCCAAGGTCCGCGAGGCCAAGGTCGCCGAGGCCAAGCGGCAGGACGCCATCTCTCGCTCCGCGATGCTCACGGCCCTCATCGGGACCACCGGCGCCAACAACAACGGCAGCACGGTCGCCAACCTTTTTGAGGGTGACTCTCAGTTCACCGGCAGCCTCGACGCCGCGCTGCAGGGCGTGAGCGGGGGCGTCGCCGTGGCGGATGGCGGGCCGGTCGGCCCCCGCAGCGCCACCGGCGGTGGCGGGCGCGACGACGCCTCGGTCGGTGAGGTGGGCAAGGGCGGCGGCGGCTCGTCGAGCGTGTCCTCGGTGGCGAGCGCTGCGCCGCGCAAGGCCGTCGTGAAGACGGAGTCGGTGGAGGTCGCCTCTGGCGAGAACGCCGACAAGGTCCGCGACGTCATCAAAAAGAACGCCGGGCAGATCAAGGCCTGCTACGACCAGCGCCTGAAGGAGAACCCCACGCTCTCCGGGCGTCTGGTGGTGGACTTCGACATCACGGGCGGCCGCGTGACCACGGTGGGCATCAGCACGAACACGACCGGCGACAAGGGCCTGGAAGACTGCGTGAAGTCCCGGGTTCGCGGGTGGCGTTTCGATCCCTCGGTGGAAGACGCCGTCTCCTATCCGTTCAGCCTGACGACGCAGTGATGCGGTCGTGTGGCGCAGCGGGCGTCGCAGCAGCGGGCCTTGCCGCGGCTGGCCGCGTCGTGTTGGGGCGGGCATGATCTCGGCCGGCGCGGCCGCTGCAGAAAGGCCGAGAAAGGCCCGGGGTGGCTCCGGGCCGGCTCTCGGGATTGGCCTTTGGCCCTCTATTCTGTCGTCAAGGCCCGCCGTGGAGGCCGGGCGCGTCCCCGCCGGCGCGTTGACGCCCGGGGGTGCATCACCTATGTTCGAAGCGTGGCGTCCTCGCCGGGAGCTTCCATGACGATTCGGTCCTTCGTGCTTGCCCTGGTCGCAACCTTGGCGCTCGTGGAGGCGCGGGCGCAGGCCCCCGCGGCCTCGCTCGAGCTGGTGTCGGTGTCCCCCAAGGACCAGCTCGACTTCGGCCGGGCAGCCCTGGCGGAGCTGGACGACGCGCTCAAGCGGGTGGCGCGGCTCATCGAGGAGGCGGCGAAGGAGGGCGCGGCCCCCGAGGCGCAGCAGTGCCTCGCAAAGAAGCAGGCGTCCCTCAAGACCTTGGAGTCGGTCACCCAGAAGTCCAACGCCCTGCTCAAGGAGGCGCTCGCGAGCAACCAGACCGCCCGTGCAGATGCGGAGTACCGCAAGCTGGGCGTCATCAGCTCGAAGGTCAAGCAGTTCCTGGCGGAGGCCGAGACCTGCGTCGGCGGCCGCGGCCAGAGCAAGGGGACCACCGAGGTCGAAGTGACGAGCCAGGCCCTCGCCGATGCGGGAGACACCGCGGCCTTGACGGCCGATGATCCCATCGTGGGGGTGGATCCGCCGAACTCGACGCCCTTCGAGTAGAGGCGCGGGCTTGCCAGTCGGCTCCGAAAGTGTGATGTAGGCGGCCGCACGTCGGCACCGCAGACGGCCACGGGCCGACAGAGGGTTTCTTGCGCTTCCAATCGTCGCTCACTGTGCTTCTCGTCGGGTGGCTATGCCTGGCGGGTGCGGCGGCGGCCGAGCCGGGGGAGCACATCCGGGTGGGGAACGCCGAGGTCGTGCCCTCGGTGTCGTTGGACGGGCAGTACCGCACCAACGTGTATCTCCAGGAGGGCGCTCTCGGCGGCGGCGTGCCCGTGACGCCCGGCGCGCTGCTGTCGCTTCGTCCCACGTTGGGGGTGCGGCTGGACAGCGACACCCTGCAGTTCTCGTTGGATGCGGCGTACAACGCCCGTAAGTACCTGAGCCCAGAGCTGTCCAACCTGGACCGCTTCAACTTCTTCGATGTGGGCGTGGGCGCGTCGCTGTTGCCCAAGGGCATGTTCGGATTGGTCGTTCGCAACGACTTGGTCCTGAGCGGCCGCGAGACGGAGGCCACCACGGCGGCCGATGCCTACATCCTCGCGCTCACCGAGCGTGGCTCCGGCAAGCTCGTGTTCCGGCCCGGTTCATCCATGGAGCTGGGTGTTGGCGGCGCCGTGGACATCCAGGACTACAACACCCCTGGTGCCACAAACACCTTCGCCACGACCAACCTCAACAGTCGCTTGGGCTACGGCGGCGTGGCGGACTTCCAGTGGCGCTTCTTCCCGCGGACGGCCTTCGTCGCGGAGAGCGAGTGGGGCCGGTTCACCTGGCAGGACAACATCCTGAACGCCCAAGGTGCGGGGCAGTCGGATGACGACCTGGGCGATTTCATCGGCATTCCGGACGGCCGCTACTGGCGTGTGACGGCGGGTCTCCGCGGGCGCTTCACGGAGAAGCTCGTGTTGGGGATCGGCACCGGCTACGGGGCGCTCATCTACGACGAGCAGTCCGTGATCGACGGCGCTGCGGTGGACGGCATCACGGGCCCCGAGGTCAACCCGCAGGTCTCCAACTTTGGCGCGGACCTGAGCGGCCTGCCTGGTGGCTTGCTCCTGCGGGCGGACGTCGCCTACGAGGTCACCGAAAAGCAGAAGGTCACCTTCGGCTACGCGCGGGACTTCCAAGATGTCTTCTGGACGAACTACGTCCAGTACCATCGGGTGAGCGCAAGCTGGCGCGGCACCTTCGCCAGCCGCGTGACGGGCTCCCTCGACCTGATGCTTCGCCGCGAGGCCTATGGCGGTGAGGCCACCCGGGACGACAACTACCTTCGCTCCCAGGCGGGCCTCGCGCTGCACACGACGCGCTGGCTCGACATCACCGCGATGCAGTCCTGGCAGCGGCGCTCCAGCGTGAACGGGGCGAACCCGTCGGTGGAGTTCGACGACTTCACCTCCAGCCTCGGCGTGCGCGCCACCTACTGACGCGCGCGGCGCCCGCCCATCAGAAGCGCGGGCGCGCCGCCCATTCCGCCGCAGAGGCGACGGTGGCGCGGAGAGACGTGCGTTCTGCCCGCCAGCCCAGTGCCGCCGCCGCCGCGGACGGGTCGGCGAAAAGCGCGGCCGGGTCTCCCGCGCGCCGCGGCCCGCGGACGACCGGGACCGCCTGGCCCACCACGGAGGCCACGGCGTCCAGGACCTCCCGCACCGAGTGCCCGCGGCCGGTGCCGAGGTTGTAGGCGCCGCCGGCGTCTCCGGCGAGCAGGCGGTCCAGCGCCGCCGCGTGGGCGGCCGCGAGGTCTTCCACGTGCACGTAGTCGCGGATGCAGGTGCCGTCCGGCGTCGGGTAGTCCTCGCCGAACAGAGAGAGCGGAGGGCGCTCACCGCGGGCCGCCGCGATGGCGAGCGGGATGAGGTGGGTCTCGGGACGGTGCGCCTCGCCGAGCGCCCCGTCGGCGGTGGCCCCGGCGGCGTTGAAGTAGCGGAGGGTCGTGACCCGCAGCGCGCCGCGGGCACGGAGCGCGGCGAGGAGGTCTTCCACGACGCGCTTGGAGAGCCCGTAGGGGCTCACCGGCGCGAAGGGGTGTGCCTCGGTGAGCGGCAGGAAAATCGGGTCCCCATAGACGGCGCAGGTGGACGAGAAGACGAGGTTGGGCACGCCGTGGCGAGCCATCGCGTCGAGCAAAACCAGCGTGCCGCCGATGTTGACGTCAAAGTAGGGGAGGGGAGCTTGGACCG
>JBEIVK010000659.1:0-2657 GCA_040373935.1 Alphaproteobacteria bacterium | reverse complement strand
TGCTTGGTGGTCTCGACCGTGGCGATGTAGCGGGGCAAGCCGGCGAGGACGGGCCGGAGCTCGGTTCTCGGCTTGCCAAAAGTCCACCACTTCTTGGCGTAGTCGATTGAATCCCGGGAACCGCCCACCGCTTTGGCGTCCCGCTCCGGCTTCACCGTCTCCCACACCCGCTGGTACACCGCCGGAAACCGCTCCCGCACCTCGTCCGCGCTGAGCCCAAACAGATCGATCACCATCACCCCGCGCGGATTCTGCGCGAGGTCCCGCCCGTTGCGGTACGGCCGGATGTGCGTCTCCAGGCCCGGCACCCGGCCCAGCCCGAGCGCCGTGGCCTCGTCCGGGGTGACGATGAAGCCTGCGCCGTGCAGCTTCACGCCCGGCGAGCAAATCCGGTCGTTCGCGGCGAGGGGAACCGCGCTGCCGACGTCTGCCCCGATGCGCAGGTTCGCCCAAATGCGCCCGCGCTGCTCAACCACCTCCACCACCGGGGTGTCCCCATCGGTCTGCTCGGACACCACCCGGCACAGCCGCCCGTCCGCCACCCCCGGCGCCGCCGCCGTCATCGCGATGCGCACCTGGGCGTCGTCGTCGCCCGCGGTCCACGGATGGTCCGGCACGGCGAACACGATGGACAGCGGCGGGTCGGCCTCCAGGTGTTGGGCCAGCACCCGGCGCTGAAAGGTCTGGTGGATGCTGTTGGTCGTGATGAAGCCGAAGCGCCGGATGGCGCCCGCCCGCAGCAGGGCCGCCGCCTTCTCCCACCAGTACATCACCAGATCCGCCGACTCCGGCACCGTGGGCCACGCGGCGCGCAGGGCCTCGGTGTAGCCGTTGCCCAGGGCCATGCGCATCATCGACGCGCCCACGAACGGCGGATTGCTCACCACGAAGTCCGCCGCCGGCCACTCCGCCGCCCGGGCCTCCGGGTAGTCCAGCACCACCGCCGTCGCCGCCTCGTCGGGCACCTCCCGGCCGGTCAGCGGGTCCGTCTTGGTGGTCCGCATGTCCCACACGCGCACCACCGCCCCGTCCGCCCCCCGCCGCGGCACCGGCTCGCCCGCCCAGGCCAGCACGGCGTCCCGGCAGGCGATGCTGCGCAAGTCGGGCAGCACCGGCTCGGCGAGGCCGTCCAGGCTACCGCGGTCCCGCCGCAAGCGCTGCAGGTGGCCGAGCCAGATCACGAGGTCGGCGATCTCGCGGGCCCGCGGGTTTTTCTCCACCCCGACGAGCTGGGCCGGGCTCACGCTCGCGCCCTGCAAGCCGGCGAAGCCCTCCTGGCGGTCCCCCCAGTCGGCCCGCACCTGCAGCACCTCGGCCTCGAGGTCTTTCAGCAGGTCGTAGGTGACGAAGAGGAAGTTCCCGGTGCCGCAGGCCGGGTCCAGCACCCGCACGCGGCACAGCTCGGCGTGGAAGCGGTCCACCATCGCGAGGCCCCGGGCCCGCACGGCCTTGGAGGGCTCCTCGCCCGCGGCGGCCCACAGGGCCCGCAGCTCGGCCTGCACGGCCAGCCAGTCGTCGCGCAAGGGCTCGATGACCGTGGGCCGCACCAGCCGCTCGATGAAGGCCCGCGGCGTGAAGTGGGCCCCGAGGCGGTGGCGCTCGGCCGGATCCAGCGCCCGCTCCACCAAGGTGCCGAAGAGGGTGGGCTCGACCAAGGACCAGTCGTGGGTGGCGGCCCGCACCAGGGCCTCGACCCCCTCCCGGCTGAGCGACACCTCGGCCCCGCCGCGGAAGAGCCCGCCGTTGAAGCGCAGCACCTTGCCCACCCCGAAGGCGAAGCCCCCGCGGTCCATCAGCTCCCACAAGTGCGCGAGCTGGGCCGACAGGGCCGCCGGCTGCGGCGCGAACTGCTGCAAGAGCTGCGTGAACGCCCCGGCCGGCAACAGCCCCACGTCCTCGGCGAACATCGCGAACACGCAGCGCATGAGGAAGCGCGCCACCGTCTCGGCCGGCGGGCCCCCCGCCTCCAGGCTGCGGGCCAGCACGGCCAGCTCGCCGGCCACCGCCCGCGTCACCCGCTGCTGGGTGCGGGCCGGGTCCAAGGAGGCCGGATCGGCCAGCACCCGGCGCAAGAAGTCTGCCGACTCCGGCCGGGCCAGCTCGGCCAGCGCGATGCGCACGCCGGGCCGCTGGTCGAACTCCCGGGCCGTGCCGGAGAAGTCCTGCCACACCTCGAAGCTGTGGCCCACGTCGCAGACCACGATGAAGGGCGGCGCGCGGCCGTCGAGGTGCCGCGCGTAGCGCACCGCCTGGGCGCGGGCCCGCAGCATCGCGTCCCGCCAGCCGAGCGTGCCGCGGCGCCCGTGGCCCACCCGCCCGCTGCCCTCCTCCGAGCCCTGCTTGTTCTCCCAGATGAACGCGCCGGCCTTGTAGACATCCATGCGCTCGACGCCGGGGGCCGCGCCGCGGGGCCCCGGCACCACCACCGGCCGCTCGAAGCCGTAGACCCCCTGCTCCTGCTCGACGGGCGAGGGCCCCGGCACGCCGAGGGCCTGGCACAGCTCCAAGAAGTGCTGCTGGGCGACCTTCATCTCGCCCGCCGCGTTGGCCTGCCAGCGGGCGATGAAGGCGGCGAGGGCCGCCGGATCCAGGGGTGGGAGCGGGGCGGCGAGGGTGGGAGTGGACAAGGGCGGCTCCGGGGCGCAGGCAGGGGAGAG
>JBEIVK010001008.1:0-1513 GCA_040373935.1 Alphaproteobacteria bacterium | reverse complement strand
TGCAGCTTGTACACTTGTAGAGACCAGCATTGCAGTTGTGGTGATCCAACCTGCTTTAGCCCCTCTCAGCTGCGATTTTTCAGTCAGTCTCCTGGATTTTTCTCCGCTCAATACATCGCTCAATATTTAGCCGAATTTTCGCCAGCAAGAAATTCTACTCCGTCGACTCCTATAGCATTTCACTGACCATTACCTGTGCATCGATCCTTGGATCTTTGCCTTGTTTTGACTAAGTGAGACCGCTCCTCCGCCGAACCACTCGTCCTCCGCCGTTACTCGCCTTCTTCACACCGTTCCTTTCCCGATCATGGACCCCAATCTCGCCCCCTCGTTCGCCGATCTGCTTGCAGCAGATTCGGACTTTGTTATGCCCACCACCGACAAAGAAGTCCAGGCGGCCCTTGATTCCTTCGGAGCTATATTCAAGAAGACCAGGGGGGATGCGAACGTGGCAGTCCGCGCCGAGCTGCTGGCCGGGCTGGCCCTGCTCCACACCCACCACCTCGACTTGGCCCCGCTGCTCGCCGCCCTCTCGCCCCCCCAGCAGCTCTGCCTGGCCACCGCCCTCGATCTCGACTTCCCGTCGCTCGGTGCTGACCCGACGTGGCCTACGCTGGTCGCCCGCCGTATCATCGCGAAGAAGGCCCCGGGGCTCACTCCCATGAAACGCCGACCCGCCGCCGCGGACGCCCCCGAGGGGCAGATCCAGAAGCCCGGTGGCGCACCCCCGCCGCCGCCTCAACCCGCGCCGGGCGCGGACCGGCAGAAACGGAAGAAAAAGGCCGCGGCCGCTGGGGGGACCCAGATCCCCAGCAGTGCCGAATCGTCCGCCGACGGCTCCGGTAGTGACGTCGAAGTCCTCCAACCCCCCCCCGCCCCCGACGGCCCCATCGCGCAAGGGGAGCTCATGCCGGCTGAACTCGGCTGCGGCCCCGCCTTCGACGCCCTGGTGACGGCGGGCTGCGCGCGCCGCTGGTTGGCGACCGACCTCATGGAGCAGAGCATCCCGGTCGGGTACCGCTCCCGCCTCTTCTGCGGGCGCCTGTGGCCGTCCAAGGCGCGCATCGAGTACGATAAGATGATCACGCGGCAATCCGCCAAGCGCCCGGTTACAAGCCGGCGGGAGGACCCGCGGAACGTCGCCTTTCCTCACCGCCTCACGTTCGCGTTCGCGCTCGACGACGGCCTCGAGCTGGATGCGGAGCACCTCCGCCTGGTGAGCGAGGGGGAACGCATATCCGACTGGGCCGGCCTCGCAGGGCGCGTTATCGGAGGCAACACGGGCCGCGCCGCGTACAAGGCCACGCTCGACGAGCTCGCCACCGCCTGGGAGGCGGTCAGCACCGCCGCGCGCCGCCTGGAACACGTCGGCGCCCCGGCCATCCAAAACCTTATCGACCTCTTCGTGGTCCTCCTCGAGCGGCGCTACGTCCGCTTCGCCGCGGTGCTGCCAGCGGGCAGGCCCCGCGAGGAGATCCTGGCCAATGTCGCGCGCCAGCTCGGTGAGCTGCGG
>JBEIVK010000518.1:0-3424 GCA_040373935.1 Alphaproteobacteria bacterium | reverse complement strand
CGCCGCCCTCGCGGCCGAGGCCCTGCTGCTGCTCGCACGGCTGCCCGAAGGCGCGCCGCCCGAGGCGTGGCGCGCCCGCCTCGACGGCCCGCTCGCCGCTGTCGCGCTCCAGGCTGCGCTCGTCGCCGGCGACGCCGTCGCCCTCGCGTACCTGCCGCCCGCACCCGCCACCGCCGCGGCCGCCCGCGCGACGGCCCGCCTGCTCGGTGGGCTGGGCGATGCCGGCGATCTCCCTCGCCTCTCCCCGCTGCTCGGCCACGACGCCGCGTCCGTCCGGGCAGCGGCGGCCCGGGCCCTCGGCGCGCTCGGCCCGGCGGCGGACCTGGAGAGCCGCCTCGCCACCGAAGACCCGGACACGGGCGTCGCCCTGCTGCGCGGCGTCGCCGACGCCCGGCGCGGCGACCTTCTCGGCGTGGTGGAGCGCGCGGCCCGCCACGGCAAGGCCGCCCTGCGAGAAGCCGCCGCCGTGGCCTTTGGGGACCTCGGGCTCCCGGCCGCCACCCCGGCCCTCGTCGTGCTCTTCCAGGACAAAAACCCCGCGGTGCGCAAGGCCGCCCTCGCCGCAGCCGCCCGGGTGGGAGATCGCCGGGCGGTCCATGCGCTCCGCCGCCTCGCCACCCAAAAGGACGCCATCGGCGCCGCCGCCCGCGACGCCCTCGCCAGCGGCATGTGCTTGCGGCTGGACCCCCCGGACGGCCGGGTGCGCCTGCGCGCCCGGGCGGACACCGCGCCGCTTCCCGGCTCGGCGGCGGCCTTCGTGCGCGCCCTCGACGCCGTGGGCCTGCGGGCCGCCTGGGTCGGCGAGCTCTGGGAGGCCAGCCTCACCGCCGATCCCCAGGACACCGCCCCGCTCGGCGCCCTCGCCCGCGCCCTGGACCGCGCCGACGAGGCCTGGCCCGGCCTCGCGTGGTCCGTGCGAGACGGCCACGGCGCCCTGCGCCACGGTCCGGCCGGCTGGGCGGCCGGGGGCCCCGGCCGCGTCTGCCGAGACGCCGGCTTTTTCGACGAGAGCCTGCCCGCCGCGCGCGAGCGCCCGCCGCTCTCCGCGCTGCCCGAAGGGACGGGGCCGGGCGGCCTGCCCATCGCCGTGATGCCCTTCGTGCGCGGCGGCCGCGTCGCCGTCGTCGCCCCGGTGGACCCATCCCGCCCCGCGGCCGACCCGCAGGAGATCACCGGCGAGGTTCCGCTCCGGGTCGCCCCGCCCGACGACGCGGATCGCCCCACCGTGCTCGGGGAGGCGCCGCCCCCGGAGCGCCCGCGCCTGTCCGACGAACCGACGGACCCCCGCCTGCGCTGACGCAACGCCGCGGCAACCGTGCTACCTTCCACCGGCGGAGGAGACATGCGCGCGCTGCCCTGGATGCTCGTGTTGGCGACTGGCTGTACCTGGATCTCCCAGGCCGACTTGCAGTCCAAGCAGCTCACCGCAGACGACGACAAGGACGGCTTCGCCGCCGAAAAAGACTGCGACGACAAGGACGCCGCGGTCTACCCGGACGCCGAGGACGCCTGGTACGACGGCGTGGACGCCAACTGCGCGGGCGACGACGACTTCGACGCCGACGCCGACGGCTTCGTCCCCGCCGAGCACCTGGGCAAGCCCACCGCCGGCGTGGACACCTCCGGCGCCCTGCCCGGCGGCGACTGCGACGACACCAGCGCCACCACGTTGCCCGGCGCCGACGACGCCTGGTACGACGGCGTCGACACGGACTGCGACGCCCGGGACGACCACGACGCCGACGAAGACGGCCAAGTGCCCGACGCCTACCTCGGCATCGCCACCGCCAACGCCCCCGGCACCGGCAGCCTGCCCGGCGGCGACTGCGACGACACCGCGGCGGCGGTCTACACCGGCGCCCCCGACACCTGGCGCGACGGCCTGGACTCCGACTGCGGCGGTGAAGACGACTACGACACCGACGGCGACGGCTACGTGCGCCCCGAAGACGCCGGCCTGCCCACCCGCTACGTCGACGGCAGCGGCGCGCTGCCCGCCACCGACTGCAACGACGACGACGGCGCCATCAACCCCGGCTCCGCCGAGATCTGGTACGACGACGTCGACAACGACTGCGCGCCCGCCACCGACGACGACGACCAAGACGCCGACTCCTTCGCCATCGACGCCGCCACCGCCCCCGACTGCGACGACACAGACGCCGCCATCTACCCGGGCGCCCCCGAGGCGCTCGGCGACACCACCGACGCCGACTGCGACGGCGGGGTTGACACGCTCGTCCTCGGCACCCTCGCCACGGAGGTCGCCGACTTCGCGGACCTGCGCTGGACGAACCCCCGCGATCCGCGCTGGTCCGCCAACAGCACCGACGCCTACCTCTCCATCCCGTCGGAGCAAGTGGACGTGGACCGCCCGGCAGCCGGCGGCGGCGTCACCACGACCGAGTTCTACGACTCGGCCCTCGCCTTCCGCGTGCCGCTCAGCGCCGCGGCCGACGGCGTAGACGGCTTCGTGGACTGGCAGCGCACCGCCGGGGCCGATCCCGCCTACACCCTCACCGACGGCCACGACTTCGTCGCCACCGAAGACGCCGTCTACGGCGCGATGGGCCTGCAGCTCCCCACCGGCCGCGCCCTGCGCTTGTCCGGGTACAACCTGGACGACGGGCTGCGCTACGGCATCTCCTACCGCCTCTCCCCCACGAGCGGCGCCTTCGCCGACTTCAAGGACGTCAACCTCGCGGTCGACGAAGACGGCGGCCTGCACGCCGTCGGCTGCGAAGACGGCAGCTCCGCCACGCTCCAGTACATGCGGGCCACCCCGTCGCGCCTCGCCACCAGCAGCTACGACGAGGCCGCGTTCTTCTCCAGCACCCCCATGTCCACCTGCGAGCCCTGGTTCGTCGACGCCACCACCCTCGGCGTCGTCGGCCGCGGCACCGGCGGCCTGCGCCTCTACGCCCTCGACGCCACCGCCGAGTCCCCCACCCTGCTCGACGAAGGCAGCCTCCGCGGCAGCGCCGGCGTCGACATCGAGGTGGTCGACACCGCCGAGGGCACCTGGGTGTTCCTCGCCGACCCATCGGCCGCAACCTTCGTCTTCCTCGCCCCCGACGGCGAGGAGATCTCGCTCGCCATCAGCCCCGCGCCCGTCAAGCTGCACGTCGTCGTGGACGCCGCCACCGAAGGCATGGGCATGCCCGACTTCGTCCTCTCCTGGACCGACGCCGCCGGCGACGCCCACTTCGCGCTCGGCCGCCCCGATACCGGCTTCGACCGCTACGCCCTCCCCTCGTCCTTCACCGCCAACGAGGCCGCCGTCTACGCCACCCCGGACGGCACCCACCTCCTCCTCTCCGTCATCGGCGGCGGCGAGGTCGGCTTTGGCGTTCTGATGCGCTGATTCAGCGTCTGGGCGTGCCCCCCGCTGCGCGGGGGTCGGGTGTCCGCCGGGGTCGGCGCT
>JBEIVK010000902.1:0-1762 GCA_040373935.1 Alphaproteobacteria bacterium | reverse complement strand
CGGACCGGGATGGGCGTGTCGGAGGCGGTGCAGGCGATGCTCACCAGCGGGACGGTCGAGTACGCGGAGCCGAACTGGATCTACACGCATCAGGCGACGTCGAATGATCCGTACGTGACCAATGGGTCGCTGTGGGGGATGTACAGCGCGACCGCCACCGGCGGAGGCACCGCGAACCAGTACGGCAGCGGCGCGACCACCGCGTGGGCGAATGGGGCGACGGACTGCTCGGCGGTCTACGTCGGCATCATCGACGAAGGCTATATGTACACGCACGAGGACCTCGCGGCGAACGCGGCGACGAACCCGGGCGAGATCGCCGGAAACGGCATCGATGACGATGGGAATGGCCGCATCGACGACGTGTACGGCTGGGACTTCGCCGGCGGCAACAACTCGGTGTTCGACGGCACCGCCGACGACCACGGCACGCACGTCGCCGGCACCATCGGCGGGGTCGGCGGCAACGGCAAGGGCGTCGCCGGTGTCTGCTGGTCCGTCAAGCTCATGAACGCGAAGTTCCTGGGGTCCACCGGCGGCACGACCGCGAACGCGATCCTCGCGGTCGACTACTTCACCGACCTCAAGACGCGGCACAACCTCAACCTCGTCGCCACCAGCAACTCCTGGGGCGGCGGCGGGTTCTCGCAGGCGCTCGCCGATGCCATCACGCGCGCGGGAAACGCAGACATCCTCTTCATCGCGGCGGCGGGGAACAGCACGCTGAACTGCGAGACGAGCAGCTGCTATCCGGCGGAGTACGCGAACGCGAACGTCATCGCGGTCGCCTCGACCACGAACACCGGCGCCATCAGCTCCTTCTCGAACTACGGCAGTACGACGATTGACATCGGTGCGCCCGGGAGTGGCATCTGGTCGACCGTGCCGGGCTCCGGTGGCACGAGCAGCTACGCGAGCTACAACGGCACCTCGATGGCGACCCCGCACGTCTCGGGTGCGGCGGCGCTGTACAAGGCGCTCAACCCGACCGCGACGGCCGTGCAGGTGAAGGCCGCGATCATGAACAGCGCCACGCCGACGGCCGCCCTCTCGGGGAAGACGGTGACCGGGGGCCGCCTCAACGTCGCCGGCTTCACCGGCGGGGGCGGGGGCGGGGGCACGAACCAGGCCCCGACGGCCGCCTTCACCTCGTCGTGCACCGCCCTCAGCTGCACCTTCAACGGGTCCGGCTCCACGGACGCCGATGGCACGATCGCGTCGTATGCCTGGACCTTCGGAGACGGGACGACGGGCGCCGGTGCGAACGCGAGCCGAACCTATGCGCAGGGCGGCACCTACTCCGTGACGCTCACCGTCACGGACGACGCGGGGGCCACCGGGACCCGGACCCAGCAGGTGACGGTCTCAGCGCCGGCGGGCGCCCCGAGCATCACCGGCGTGACTGGGAGCACGGCACGGAACGGCAATAAGTCGGCGCAGGTCCGCTGGACCGGTAGCGCGACGTCGTACGACATCTACCGTAACAACGCGCTGCGCGCCTCCGCGCGCACGGGTACGTCGTACACGGACAACCTCGGAAAGACCTCGGTCACGACCTACACCTACCGCGTCTGCAACGCCGGGACGCAGACCTGCTCAGCGAACGTGACGTTCACGTACTGATCGGTCACGCCCCCCGATGCGACGAGGCCCCCGGCGCGCAGCGCCGGGGGCCTCGTCGTTCAGCGGAGCGAGGTCAGGTCGGATCAGAAGCCGCTGACGTTGAGCCGGCCGCCGGTGAGCACCTTGCCGGAGAGCGAGG
>JBEIVK010000509.1:0-3469 GCA_040373935.1 Alphaproteobacteria bacterium | reverse complement strand
GGCCGGGGGCGCTGGTCGGCCCGTGCCGCTGTGCGCCTCGGGCGCGCCCACGCCGATGGGGACGCCGCCGCGGCGGACCGATACGCCGCCGAGCTGGGCGCTACTCGGGAGGGGCCTGGGCGGTCACCGCCGGGGCCACCACCGTCCAGCGGCGCGCCCAGGTCGCCGTGAGGCCGCGGTGGTCTCGCGCCAGGACGGTGAGCTGGTGCACGCCCGCCTCCACCGCAGGCTCCACGCTGAACGGCAGCACCGCCGCGGAGCGCCCCCCGCCGCGGTAGTAGACCTTGTCGTCGTCCAGATAGATGAGCAAGTCTCGAACGGACTCGTCGTCGCGCACCATGCCGCTCGTCAGCGCCACATCCCCCGGAGCCCGCGGCGCCTCGTGGCGCGTGACGTCGATGGACGGCGGCCGCCGCTCGCCCCCGGGGAGCGCCGCGCCCGGCTGCAGCACCAGCGCCTCCTCCAGCCGGAAGGTCGAGTGGAAGCCCGCTTGCTGGACGGCGGCGTAGTCGTAGGCGTCCATGTCGCCGACTTCGATGCCGAGCTGCCACCCCTCGGCAGGGGGCGGCCCGCGCACCGTGAAGGTGAAGCGCCCGACGTGGCGCTCGCCCGGCTGCATCCGCGGCTGACATCCGTCCCCCTCCTTGGCGCAGGCCGCGCCATCGGCCCGCCGCAGGCTTCCCAGGGGCACACGCCCGCTCTCGAGGTCCACCAGCGCGCCGGAGCGGTTGCGCAGCCGCGCGAACGCCGCCGCCGTGGCGCCCGCGCCGGTGTTCACCACCTCGATCTCCAAGTCCAGCACCTCGCCGGCATCGGGCTTTCCGTCGCCATTTCCCCGGCTGTTGCCGCTTCCGTCGTCGAGGAGGCGCACGCTCCAGGCAAAAGACGGCAAAGGGCGCCCGCGGCTCGCCACAACACCGCCGCCGTCGCCGATCGGGGCGCCGTCTGCGCCGCGCAGGTGCAGCGTGAACGGAACCTCCTCCTCCGGGTAGCCCTCCGGGAGCTGGACCGTGTGCGTCAGCGTGCGGCTCTCGCCGGGACCGAGCCGCCCGACGGCGAACTCGGTCTCGTCCAGCCACGGGTTCTCCGAGCCGAGCACCGCCGTCACCCGATGCTGCGCCGCCGCCCCCGTGTTCGTGACGGTGAAGCGAATGGCCTCGCGCTGGCCGGCCCGCAAGACGCCATCCGGGCCGAGGTCGGCCGACACCCGGAAGGAGCCCGGCGCGCTCGGGCCGTCCGACCAGTCGACGCCCAGCTTTCCGAAGGCCTTGCCGATCGCCGACCATTCGCGGGCTTGCACGGCCTGGACGACCCCCTCTGCGGCGGCCAGCACCTCGGCGCGGCGCGCCGAGGGCGCGGCGAGCACGACCCGCCGGGCGAAGTCCACCTGCCAGTCTGTTCGAGGGTTCTGCCCCACGAGATCTTCGGCGTCGTGCAGATAGCGGACAGACCACGCGGGCGGCGTCGCGGGGCGCGCCTGCGCGCTGTCGAGGTGGCGCTCCAAGTCTGCCTCGCGGTCCACTTGGTCCCGCCAAAACAGCCCGACGAGCGGCTCGGCGCGCGGCGGGGTGGGCGCCCGGACCACCGTCGGCAGCAGACGGATGTCCGGCGGAATGCCGACGCTCTGGATGCTGTGGTCTCCCGGCGTCAGGTACTGGGCGACCGTGAGCTTGAGGACCGAGTCGTCCTTGTTGGTGTAGAGGTGCTGCACGCTCCCCTTGCCGTAGGACCGCTCTCCGATGATGACCGCGCGGTCCCGGTTGCGCAGCGCGCCGGCCACGATCTCGGACGCCGACGCCGAGTGCGCGTCCACGAGCACCACCATCGGGTAGGCCGGCTCCGTGCCCGAGCGCGTCGCCCGCTGCTCCTCGCGGCGGCGCCCGGCGCCCTCCACCGTGGTGACAATCACGCCCTCCGACAAGAACTTGTCGCACAGCTCGAAGGCTTGGTTCAGGTAGCCGCCGGGGTTGCCGCGGAGGTCCAGGACCAGGCCGCGGGGCGCGCCGCCCGCCTCTCGCCGCAGGGCGCCCAGCTGCTCCTCCATTTGTGCGCCGACGAGTCGGTTGAACGAGCGGACGCGCACGTACGCGACGTCTCCATCCAGGAGCACGCCCTCGACGGGGTTGAGCCGGATGATCTCCCGCGTGACCGGGATGACCTGGGGGGCGGCGGCGCCGCGCTGCACGAGCAGGCGAACGGTGCTGCCGATGTCGCCGCGCAGCCGCTCCACCGCTTCGTCAATCTCCATGTTCAGGGTGCTCTCGTCGTCGATGCGGAGGATGCGATCCCCCGCGCGCACACCGGCCCGCGCGGCCGGGCCGCCGTCCATCGGCTGCCGGACGACGAGCCGGCCGTCCTCGGTGTTGATCTCCAGCCCCAGCCCGCCGAACTCGCCGTCGTTGTCGACCTCCATCTCCCGCGCCTCCCGCGGAGGCAGGAGATGACTGTGCGGGTCCAAGGTGTTGAGCGCGCCGTTCAGGAGGGCGTACTCGACGTCCGCGCGGTCCACGTCGCTGGACAGATGCTCGTCGAGGAGCTGCGCCACCCGCCTCAGCGCGTCGTAGAGCGCGGCGAAGCTGTCGATGGTCTCGAGAGTGAGCGTGGTACTCCAGGCCCCGACGGCCACCGACAGGCGGCGCCCGCCGGCCTCGCGCTCGAACAGGACCTCCGCGAAGTCCTTCTCGACTTGGTCGAGCGCGCCAGAGAACATCCGGTCCGGGCGAAGGCGGTCTTTCTCGACGTAGCGCTGCTCCACGTAGTACAGGTTCCGTTCCAGCAGCTCGAGCTCGCCGAGGTCGTAGCCGTCTCCCAACGAGAAGGAGCCAACCACGCTGGCGAGCCCACCGCCGCCGGCCGCCAATCCGGGGGCAGCCCGCCCGACGGCGAAGTGATAGGCCGCCGTGGTCGCCGGAAGCACCACCGAGAACAACGCGAGTTGGCTGAGCAGGCGGGCCATGTCCGAACGCCAGCGTACGGGTGCTTCGGGGCCCTGTCAACCCGAGGCAGGGTCCCCGCATGATTGACGGCCGGGCCGTCCATCGCTAATGCACGTCGCTTCCGGGGGAGCCGGGATGGCCCTCAAGATCACCTGCCCGCATTGCCGCGCGCCGCGGCGGCTGGAGTCACCGTACCCGCCCCCGGGGACGGAGCTCCAATGCCTGCAATGCGGGCACCCGCTCGCCATAAGCTACCCGCCGGGCATGGTGGAGCGCCTCCGCACGCGCGGCGAGCGCTTCGCCGACGAGGTCCCGCCGCCGCCCCGCGTGCAGGCCACGGTCCCGCGCACCGCCGCCGCCGCGCCTCCCGCCGATGCCCCGCGCCCCTGGTCCGATGAGGCCGAGCCTCCCACCACCCGAATGGCACGCGCCCCGGCCGACGCCACCGTGCCGATGGGCCGGGCTCCGGCGGCGCCTCCAGCCCGCCCGGCTCCCGCCCCGGGCTCGCCAGCCGCCCCGCCGCCGCGCGCTCC
>JBEIVK010000281.1:0-5389 GCA_040373935.1 Alphaproteobacteria bacterium | reverse complement strand
TCCCCCACCGAGAGCCCGGCCGCGCGGGCCGTGGACGCGGCGCCGGGCATGGTCGCGGTCGTCGTGCCCCGCTCCTGGGCCTACATCTACATCGACGGCGAGCTCAAGGGCCGCACCGGCGAGGCCGGGCGCATCGCGGTCCCGGCGGGCAAGCACACGCTGTCCCTCCAAAACCCCCACGCCGTGCCCTTCGAGCAGAGCTTTGAGATCGCGCCGGGCGAGTTTCGGCAGATCGAGGTGCCGGCCTTGGAGTTAAAGCCGCTTCGCCTTGCCTTGCGCGGCTTCGAGCCCGGCTGCGCGGTGCGGGTCGACGGCACCGAGCGCGGCACCATCGACAGCCTCGGCGGGGCGCTCACGCTCAGCAATCCGCGCCAGCGTCACGATCTCACGGTGGGCTGCCCGTCGGGGGCGTCCTGGAGCCGCACCATCGGCCCCGAGGAGCCGGGCGTCACCGTCGAGGTCGGGCCGTGACGCGAATGTCGCGGACCGCCGCGCCGCCGGCCGGGGCCGCAGCCGGCAACTCCGCACGGGCCGCCGTTTTCCGGTGGTGGCACGCGTCTTGCATCCTCTTCGGCACGAGCGGTTGCTACTACTTCCTCCCGCTCGCCGAAGAGCAGCCCAACGTGCCCCCCGTCATCACCGACTCCTTCCCGTCCTCCGGTGACCCCTGGGTCCTCGAACCCGGCGTCAACACCGCGTTCGTGCGCGTGCTGGACGAGAACGACGCGGACCGCCTGGAGTACTTCTGGACGGTGACCAACCTGGGGGAGCAGGGCACGGCGACCCCCATCACCGGCAACGAGAACGGCTCCTGGCTCACCTTGGAGGGGGACCCCCTCTACGATGGCCGGGTGCTTCGCTGCCGTGTGATCGACTCTTTTGGCGAATCCGACGAGGCAGAGTGGCCGCTCTCCGTGCCCTGGGAGTCCCGATGACGCGCCCGATCCCGCTCCTGTTCGCCCTGTCTGCGCTCACCGCCTGCGCCGATGCCGACCTGTCGGCCATGGAGGTGCGCGAGGGCGCCGCTTTTGACACCGCGGGCCCGGCCTCCAACGACGGCGCCGCGGAAGAGCGCATCCTTCGCGTGGACCTCACCCCCTCGGGCGGGTCCGGTCTGCTCGCGCAGTCGGTCCTGCTGCCGGTGGACGTCGCCGCCCCGGGGCTGGAGGGCCTCACGCTCGACCTGGCCCCCACGGCCGTCTTCTCGGGGGCGGTGCAGGCCTTCGTCGCCTCCCCCTACGACGGGCTCAGCGTCCCGGGCACGCCGGACGCCCCGCTCGACGCCGTGGTCAGCGCCACCCTGGTCGGCACCCGCACGGCCGCCTCCGCGCTCACCGACGCGGCCGGCGCCTTTGAAATGTCCCTGCCGGCCCTGCCGGACTACCAGATCGCGGTCCTCCCCCGTGACGCCGCCAACGTGCCCTTCTTCGTGCGCTCGGGCGCCGACCTCCGCGCCGGGCTGGAGGAGGACTTCGCGTTGGGGTTCGGCGCGCCGGTCTTCGGCCGGGTGTCCCAGGCGGACGGCACGCCGGTCGGCCCTGGCGTCGAGGTGTGGCTGGAGGACGCCGCGACCGGCGTTGCGGGGCCCCGCGTCACCCCGGCCAGCACCGGGCACTACCAGCTGCGGGCCCTGCCCGGCGCGTACTTCCTCGTCGTGCAGGGGATCCGGTCCAGCTACATCCCGCGACAGGCCGTCGGCCTCGCGGTCGAGGGCGCGGATCCGGTTGAGGTCAACGTGAACATGGGCGTCCTCACGCCCGTCGAGGCGCGCGGGGTCGTCACCGACGCCGGGGGGCGCGGCCTGAAAGACGTGCGGGTGCGCTTCCGCAGCAACCGCTTCGACGACACCGTCGGCGTCGCCATCGTCGAGACCGAGACCGACCAGTCCGGCGGCTTCCGCACGGACCTCCTCGCGGGAGACTGGACCCTCGAGCTCATCCCGCCCTACGACTCGAGCGGCGGCCCGTCGCCCTTGCGCGTGACAGACCTCCGCGTGGGCGACACGCGGGCGGACTTGGGGAGCCTCGCCCTGCCTGCCGCCGCGCGCATGGACGGCGTGGTCCGCACCGACGAAGGCGCCCCGCTGGCCAACGCGCGCGTCATCGTGGCCGACACCACGCTGAGCGGCTCCACCTGGTCGGCCATCACGGGCGCGGACGGGCGCTTCTCGCTGGACGCCCCGCGCGTCCCCCTCGCGATCACCGTGAGCCCCGCCCAGGCGAAGCACACGATCAGCCACTTCGCCGTGGACGCCCCGGCGCGAGGGCTCGACCTCACGCTCGCCCCCGGCACGCCCGTCGGAGGCGTCGTCCGCAGCGACGGCGAGGCTCTGCCCTTCACTCTGGTCGAGGTGCTGGACGGCGCGACCGGCGAAGCCCTGGGCACCGCGCTCACGGACGGCGAGGGCCGCTTTTCGATGCGCGTGGATCTGGGCGCGCTGGCGCCGGCCGGCGACGACTCCGCCGACTGACGCCGGCCGCGCGCGGTTGACCCTCCACCCAGCGGCGGCTACCCTCGCCCCGCGATGGACCTCCTCTGCCGGCTCGTCCTGCTGTGGGCCGCCCTCGGCGCCCGCGGCGTCCGGGCTGCCGAGGGGCCGCTCACGCCCGCGGCCGGCGACGCGCCGACGAGCCCCTCCAACGACGGGGCCGCGCGCCTCGACGACGCCGTGCGCGCCTACCAGCTCGGGCAGCGAGACCTCGCGCGCAGCGCCTTCGCGGCGCTCGCCGTCGAGGCCGCCGCGCCGCCCGGGCTGCGCCAGGAGGCGCGCGTGTACTTGGGCGAGCTCCTCTTCACCGAGGGCGACGAGGAGGGCGCGCGCCGCTTCTTCGAGCAGGTGCTCCTGGCAGACCCGGGGTACACCCTGGATCCCTTCACGCACCCGCCCGATGTGTGCGGGTACTTCGACTATGTGCGGGCGTACCTCGGGCCGGCGCGCCCGCCCCCCGCCGAGGTCCCGCCGCCGGTGCCGCTGCGCCTCCCGGCAACCCCCACGAGCGCCTTCTTGCCGATGGGCGTGTACCAGTTCCGCGAGGGGCGTTCGGGCGCGGCGATGGGCCTGCTTGGGAGCCAAGTGGCCTTCGTGGGCGCGAACGCGGCGCTCTGGGTTCTGCTGGCGCTGGACCCCACGTACACCGCGGGGGACGCCGCCGAGGAGCGACGGCTGAAGGCGATGCGGGCCTGGACCGGCGTCACCGCCGCCGGCTTCTACACGTCGTGGGTCTGGGGCGTGCGCGACGCGACGCGCCACTGGCGCCGGGTCGCGGGGCCGCGGGCGATGCAGGCCCAGCAGTCCGGCGGCTCCCCACCTTCCCCGGCTGCGCAATAGAGTACCCTCCCTGCCGGGGGACCCATGGCCTACTTGCGCTGCTCCGATCCCGTCCGTCGCACCACGCGCGACCTCGTGCTCCGCAAGCCCCTCACCAGCATCGGCCGCGGCGACGGCAACGACCTCATCCTCGAAGACCCGATGCTGGGGTCCACCCACGCGCAGATCGTCAAGATCGGCGCCGCCTACTCCATCTCCGTCACCGACCGCGGCCACGAGCTGTACGTCAACGGCAAGCAGACCAAGCAGGGCCCCTTCGCGTACGGGGACCGCGCGATGGTCGGCCGCTTCGAGATCACCCTGATGGACGGCGTCCCCGAGCCGGTGGCGCCCGCGGCGGGGGTCGCGGCGCCGGTGGACGCGCTCGCCCGGCTCGTCGAGTTCTCGGCCACGCTGATGCGGGAGGAGGAGCCGGAGCGGCTCTTCAAGAAGCTGCTGCAGAGCGTGGTGGAGCTGACGCGCGCCGAGAAGGGCTTCGTCATCGTCTTCCGCGATGGGGAGCGCACCCTCGCCGCCTCGCACAACGTCGGCGACGAGACGCTCGACATCTCGCGCGTCTCGGACACCATCATCGACCAGGTCATCGCCAACCGGCGCGCCGTCATCGTCTCGGACGCGATGAGCGACCGCAAGTTCGGCCGCGCCCGCTCGGTGGTGGACCTGAAGCTGTCCAGCGTGATGTGCGTGCCCCTGCTCTACCGCAACGACCTCCTCGGCGTGCTGTACCTCGGGAATGACGCCGTGACGGGCCTCTTCACCGAGGGAGACTTGGAGCTTTTGCAGGTCTGGGCCAGCCAGGCGAGCCTCGCGGTGCACGCGAGCCTGCTGCTCAACGAGCTCAAGTCCTCCAACCGCAACCTGCGCGAGCAGCTCCGCAACTCGGGGCAAGGCAGCATCATCGGCAGCTCCAAGCCGATGAAGGACTTGTACCGGGCAATCCGCAAGGTCGCCCCGGCCGATCTCACCATCCTCGTGCTCGGCGAGACGGGCACCGGCAAAGAGCTGGTCGCCAAGGAGCTTCACCGCCAATCCGGCCGCGCCAACAAGCCCTTCGTGTCGATCAACTGCGGCGCAATCCCCGAGAACCTCCTGGAGAGCGAGCTCTTCGGGCACCGCAAGGGCAGCTTCACCGGCGCCGTGGCCGACAAGGTCGGCAAGTTCGAGGCGGCGAACGGCGGGACGCTCTTCCTCGATGAGATCGGCGAGATGCCCATGCCGCTGCAGGTCAAGCTGCTGCGGGTGCTCCAGGAGCGCGTCATCGAGCGCGTGGGCGACCTCACCCCGCGGCCCGTGGACATCCGCGTCGTGAGCGCCACCAACAAAAACCTGGAGGAAGAGATCCGGGAAGGGCGCTTCCGGGAGGATCTCTTCTACCGGCTGAACGAGGTCACCCTCAGCCTGCCGCCGCTGCGAGACCGCGGGGACGACATCCACGAGTTGGCCCGCTACTTCCTGCAAAAGTACGGCGAGCAGTACGACAGCAAGGCCCGCGGGTTCACCAACGAGTGCGTTCGGGCGATGCTCGTGTCCTACTGGCCGGGCAACGTGCGGCAGCTGGAGGCGCGCGTCAAAAAGGCCGTCATCATGTCCGACCGCGCGCTGCTCAACGCCGATGACCTCGGCATCCGCGCCGGCGACAAGCGCCAGGTCCGCACCCTGGACGACGCGACGGAGGACTTCAAGAAGGCCTACATCCGCGAATGCTTGGAGCTCAACAATTGGAACAAGGCGGAGACGGCGCGGGACCTCGGCGTGGACCCGCGGACCATCTTCCGGTACATCGAAAAGTTCGATGAATAGTCTGTTCTTGTGCTGGCTCGTCGGCGTGGCGCTGGCGGTCTCCGGCGGGCCGTCCGCGCTCAACGGCCCGAAGCGCGCCGTGCCCACCCTCGCCACGCACATCGACGGCCTGGACAGTCCGAGCCGTCCGCGCCGCGTCTTCGCCGCCCGCGAGCTGGCCCGTCAGGTGCGCCTCACGCTGCGGGCCGCGAACGGCCCCGCCCAGGCGCTGAGCACGGCCTCCGCCCTGGACGAGCTCGCCCAGATGGACGAGCGCCTCGC
>JBEIVK010000749.1:0-2283 GCA_040373935.1 Alphaproteobacteria bacterium | reverse complement strand
GGCCCGCTCGTCGTGGCCGATCACCAGTCCGCCGGCCGCGGCCGCCTCGGCCGCACGTGGTCCGCCCCCGCCGGCCAGGACGTGCTCTTCTCCGTCGTTCTCCGCCCGCCCATCCCCGCCGCCGAGGCCCCCCGCGCCGTGCTCATCTGGGCCGCCGCCTTCGCCCACGCCCTCGGCGTGTTCGTCAAGTGGCCGAACGACCTCGTGGACAGCAGCGGCCACAAGCTCGGCGGCCTCCTCGCCGAGCTGGACCTCACCCCCACCGGCGACATCGCGCACATCGTCCTCGGCGTCGGCATCAACACCAACACCACCGACTTCCCCGGGCTCCCCAGCGCCACGAGCCTCGCCCGCCTCCGCGGCGCCCCGGTCTCCCGCGCCGCCACCCTCGCCGCGCTCCTCGCCGCCCTCGACGCCGCCCCCCTCACCGGGCCGGACCCGCTGGCCCCGTGGCGCGCCCGCAGCTTCACCCTCGGCCGCCGCGTCCGCGTCAACGGCCGCGAGGGCCTCGCCACCGGCCTGCGCGCCGACGGCGCCCTCCTCGTGGACGGCCAGCCCGTCCTCACCGGCGACGTCGAGCTCCTCGCCCCCGAGCCCGCCCCATGAGCGCCCCCACCTACGTCCTCACGGTGTCCACGCGCGTCTTCGCCCCGCCCGCCCGCGTGTGGGCCCAGCGCACGGACCCGGCCCTGCTCCGCGCCGAGTTCCCGCCTGCGCTCTTCTTCGCGCTCCCCGGCGCCGAGGCCGACCGCCTCCGCGCCGCCTTCGCCGCCGCCGCCCCCGTCCGCGTCACCGGCCGCTTCACGCCGTTTCGCCTCCCCTGGCCCATCGAGCTGCGCGCCGTCACCCCCGGCGAGTCCTTCCTCGACACCAGCGAGAACGCCCTCTACCGCGCCTTCTCCCACCTCCATCGCTTCGAGGCCGCCTCCGACGGCTGCCGCACGGTGGACCAGGTCACCTTCACCCCCGCCTTCGCCCCCGGGCTGCTCGCCGCCGCCACCGCGCGCGTCTTCGTCCACCGCCACCGCACCCTCACCCGCCACCTCCCCGTCGATCCCCGCGCCACCGCCGTCGCCATCCTCCGGCGCGCCGCCGCGCCCGCGCCGGACGACGAGGCCCCTGCCACCGGAGAGCCCTGATGCTCCTCGTCGTCGACGTCGGCAACACCAACACCGTCCTCGGCGCCCTCGACGGCGCCACCGTCTCCCACCGCTGGCGCGTCAGCACCACCGCGCGCACCACCGACGAGACGAGCCTCCTCCTCCTCGACCTCCTCCGCCTCCGCGGCCTCGTCCCCGCCGACATCCGCGGCGTCGTCATCTCCTGCGTCGTCCCCAGCGTCCTCTACAGCCTCGAAAAGGCGAGCCGCCGCATCTTCGGCGGCGACGCCATGGTCGTCGGCCCCGGCCTCAAGACCGGCCTGCGCGTCCGCACCGACAACCCCCGCGAAGTCGGCGCAGACCGCATCGTCAACTGCGTCGCGATGCTCGAACGCCGCGCCGGCCCCTTCGTCATCGTCGACTTCGGCACCGCCACCACCTTCGACTGCGTCGACGCCCGCGGCGACTACATCGGCGGCGCCATCGCCCCCGGCTTCGGCATCTCCGCCGAGGCGCTCACCTCCCGCACCGCCAAGCTCCCCCGCGTCGAGGTCGAGCGCCCCGCCCGCGCCATCGGCACCAACACCGTCGAGTCCATGCAGTCCGGCCTCTTCTGGGGCTACGTCGGCCTCGTCGACGGCCTCGCCCGCCGCTGCAAAGACGAGCTGCGCGCCCGCGACCACCTCCCCGCCGACGCCCCCATCCCCTGCATCGCCACCGGCGGCCTCTCCAACCTCCTCGGCCGCGCCTGCGACACCGTCGACGCCGTCGACGACGACCTCACCCTCCAAGGCCTCCGCCGCCTCTGGGAGCTCAACCCCCCGGCCAGCCGCCGCGCCTGAGCCAAACGCGCCCGGCGCGGGCCGCGACCATTCAGCGCGGGCAACAACAGGGGACAGGGGAAACCTACGGTTTCCCCCGTAACGCCCCCTTCCCTCTCCGCCTCACGCATTGCCCCAAGGGCGCGGGCCTGGAGGGCGCCGCAGCCGGCCCCTCGCGCGGGACGCCCTTGCTCCAACCGTCCCGCGCGGCGCCCGTGGTCACAGCGTCCACGCTGGCCTCCGCCGCTGCAGCGCCGACGGGTCCCCGCCGCGGGCCTGTTGGCCCGGGACCGGCCCCCGCGCACCTGCACGGGACGAAATCGCCATTGCGCGCCGCCGCGCCCCGGCCCGTCATACGCCCG
>JBEIVK010000536.1:0-3306 GCA_040373935.1 Alphaproteobacteria bacterium | reverse complement strand
GGGCCCGAACGAGCACGCGGGTCGCTTGGTCGAGCATGGCGGCGGTGTCTCCGCCGTTCGCAGGGCCGTCGTCGTCGTCGTCGTCGAGGTCGACGTCGCGCTGGCTGGTCGTCGCGCGGGCCGGCTGGGCCGCCGCCGGCGCGGCCGGGGCCGCGCCCGAGTTTTCGCTGCTCCCGCCCAAGCTGACGAACAGGCGAGAGCCCGACAGCGCGCCTTCGCCTTCGTGCCCCCACAGCTCCCGCGCCACGCCCTGCACCGTGCTCGCCGACCAAGCCTCCAACGATGCGCCGCTCGCTTGGTCGGCGAAGGCGCGAAAGAGCTCTCGTGCCTGCCCGGCATCCAGGCGCTCTCCCGCATCAAACGCGCACAGACGCCGCAGCGTCTCCCGCAGCGCCTCGTCCCACTCCTGGTTGGGAAGCCCCAGCGGGCCGAGTGAGGCGACCCGCTCCCGCACCGACTCCTCGTGGTCCCCGCGGTCCAAGGGCAGCAGTGGCACGGCGACGCCCTGCAGCAGCTCGATCAGCAGCAGCCCCAAGCCGTAGCAGTCGCTGCTGTGGTCCCCGCGGTCGCCCAGGCGGCGCTCGGGCGACATGTACTTCATGCTCCCGAAGCGCAGCACGCCGGTCTGTGCCACCCGCGCCTCGTGGTTGAAGCGCGCCGTGCCGAAGTCCAGCACCTTGACCTCGCCCTCGACGCTCACCATGACGTTCGAGGGCTTGACGTCGCGGTGGACCACGCGCAGGGGCTCCGACATGCCGTAGGGCGCCTTGAACCACGCGGCTTCCAGGGCGGACGCGGTGTCGGCGGCGATGCGATACGCCGCGCGCGCTGGAATGCGCTCGCCGCGCGCGGCGAGGTGCTCCATGAGCATCTTGAGGTCCACGCCGTCGACGAACTCCATCACGATGGCTGGCTGGCCGTCGATCTCGGTGAGCGCCTCCACGCGCAGGATGTTCTTGTGGCGCAAACGCGCCAGCAGCCGCGCCTCGTCCCGCGTGCGGGTCAGCAGCTCGTCGGCGTCCGCCCACTGCTCCTTCATGACCTTCACGGCGACGATGCGGTCGATGCCGCCACCGCCACGGGCCTCCGCCAAGTAGACCCGCGCGAAGGTGCCGGCGCTCCGCTCCTGGAGGAGCGTCAACTGTGCGGCGCGGCCGTTTGAGGAGTCCATCCGCAGAGTCCCGTCGCCAAAGGCGCGCTGAGGGTATCACAGTCCATGCGTCGCGGTGCCCGCTTGCCACCGGCCGCTCGCATGTGGTTAGTTGGCTCTTCAATCTCCTGCCTTCCGGGGCTTGCCGCATGGGCCGACTCGCAAATCATCTGCTTGGCAGCGTGCTTCTGTCGACTTTGCTCGCTGGGTGCGGCTTCGTCCAGGGCTTGATCGGGGGGGGCGGCGCCGAGGGCTTCGCGGCCGGCGAGGCGGCGCTCAAGGCGGGCGATCTTCCGGGCGCTGTGGCGGCCTGGGAAGAAAACGCCGCGGCCAACCCGGCGGATGTCGATTCTGCGACGGGCGCTGCCTTCGCGGCGCTGCTCAAGGGCGACGCCGCGGCGGCGGACGCGGCGCTGGCGGCCGCCGAAGAGGGCGCGGGCGAGCGTCTCCCGGAGCTGAAGCTGCGGCGCGCCCTCGTCGCCCTTCGGGGGGGGCAGCTCGACGCCGCCCGCACGCACGGCGAGGCCTCGGGTCGGCCGGAAGGCAAGCTCATCGCCGCCGAAGTCCTGCTCGCAGATGGCGAGCGGGATCAGGCCAAGGCGCTGCTGGAGGGCGTGGCCGGCGCCGGCGGCGCGCTCGGCGCCACGGCCCAGGGCTACTTGGACCTCATGTCCGCCGCCGATCCGGCGGTGGTCGGCTTGTCGGAGGCCACGGCGCTGTGGGCGCTGGGCGAGCGCAAGGTCGCCGTCCGCTCCGCCGAAGAGCTCGTCAAGTCCTTGCCGGACGAGCAGGCCAACCGCGGGGAGCTGCTGCTCGTGTGGGCGGGCCGCGCCGCGTCCGTCGGCGAGACGGAGTCCGCTCGCGGGATGATCGACGCGCTCACGTTCGCGCCCGAGGGCCAGCAGTGGCGTAAGCTCGCCACCCTGGCCATCGTTTCCTGCGCCGAGGGGGACGGCGCAACGTGCAGCAAACAGCTCAAGTCGCTGGAAGGCCAGGCGCCCTCGGACGGGCTCGCCGATGCGCGGGCCACCGCGGCCTTCCTCCTGGCGTCCAAGGACGCGGATGCGGCGCGGGAGATCGCGGGTTCCACGCAGTCGTATGCGGCCGCGCGGGCGCTCCTCGAGGCGGGCGACGCGGCCGGCGCGGCCGCGGCCTCCCCGGCCGGGGCCTTCGCCGAGTTCCTCAAGGCTGGAGGCTGATATGCGCGTGCGGTCCCTCTCCGTCGTTTCGCTGCTCGTCGGGGTCTTCGCCGCGGGGCCCGCCCTCGCCGCCGCCAAGGGCGAAAAGTCCGAAGGCGTGCCGGTCGAGGTGAAGGTCATCGACACCGAGGGCCAGGCGGTCTCCACGGCCGTCGTGCGCCATCCCGACGAGGCAGACCGCCACCGCGTCAACGCGCTCACGGGCTCCTGGTCGGCGTCGGTCCTCTACCTGCCGGACGGCTCGGAGATGATTTTCACGCCGGGGATGTCGATTCAGCTCGAGGTGTCGGCCCCGGGCTACATGACGCAAATCATCCAGTACGACATCCGCAAGCGCAAGAACAAGATCGAAGTCACCCTCCCCAAGCTGGATCTCGAAAACAGCGAAGTGGGGGAGCCCCTCATCCAGTTTGGCCGCGACAAGCCGCGCGACGTCGTCCCCGACGGCGAGTAGCCCCGCACCTGCACCCTGTTGGAGCCTCCGTGCGTTCCCACATCCTTCCTTTTGGCCTCCTCGGCGCCGCCGGCGTGGCCTTCGCCGCCGGGAGCTGGTCCGGCCTTCGGCCGGCGTTTCCGGGCCTCCCGTGCCAGGACGGGTGGGCCGCGTGCATGGTGGACGGCGCCTATGTGAGCCCGGGCATGGTGCTCGATGGCGCCCAGCGGCCCCATCCCGCCGACATGCGCGTGGGCTTCTTCGACTTCGCGCCGCTGCCCTCCCTGAGCCCCTTCGCCGGGTTGACGGCCTACAGCGGCGCGCCGGTGGCGGAGCTGGCCGCCGCGGAGCCGCCCCCCGCAGAGCGGGCGCCGCGCGAGGTGGCTGACGCCCCGCCGGAGGTCGAGCAGCGCCCGGCACGCCCCGCTCGCGAGGAGCGCGAAGACGACGCGCCCATCGCAGTCGCCGCTGCGCCGCGCACGCCGCCTCCCGCGCCGGCCCCGGCGGCCGCGCCGGCATCGGCC
>JBEIVK010000087.1:0-10303 GCA_040373935.1 Alphaproteobacteria bacterium | reverse complement strand
TCAGGTCGGTCACCGGGGCGGCCTGGAGGAGCGCGGCCAGGAACGCGGGCAGCGCATCGGGCGCCACGGCGGCCACGGCGCCGTCTGCGTCCTCCACCAACGAAAAGCGCGCCTTGACCACATCGGACAGCGGGGCGGCGCTGCGGACGCGCACCCGCTTGTGGGGCGCGAGCTGCTGCACCAGGGCGCGGGGCGGGCCGTCGAAGCGCAGCCGCCCTCCGACAATGACCAGGATGCGCGGGCACAGCGCTTGGACATCCGCCATGTCGTGGCTCGTGAGCAGCACGGTGGCGCCGGTCGACTCGTTCCAGCGCGCGACGAAGCCGCGCACGGCGCGCTGCATGCGCACGTCGAGCCCGATGGTGGGCTCGTCGAGAAAGAGCACATCCGGGCGGTGCAGCAGGGCGGCGCACAGCTCGCACTTCATGCGCTCGCCCAGGGAGAGGGTGCGGACGGGGCGGCCGAGCAGCGGCTCCAGCTCCAGCAGGGCGATCAGCTCGTCCCGCGTCTGCGCCCAGGCGGCCCGCCCGAGACCGTAGAGCGCCCGGTTGAGCTCGAAGGTGGCTGTCGGAGGGAGATCCCAGCGAAGCTGCTGTTTTTGACCCATCACCAGCGTGATGCGGGAGAGGAAGTCCGGGTGGCGCTCCCAGGGCGTGTGCCCGGCGACCTGCACCCGCCCAGCGGTGGGCACGAGCAGCCCGGACAACACCTTGAGGGTCGTCGTCTTGCCGGCGCCGTTGGGGCCGAGGAAGCCGACGCGCTCGCCGCCCCCGACCGAGAAGGACAGGCCGTCCACCGCCGTGACGGTCTCGGTCTCGCGGCGGAAGATCGCGCGCAGCGTGCCGCCGAAGCCGTCGCCCGGGCGGGCCACCGCGAAGGACTTGGTGAGCCCGTCGACCGCGATCACGGCCGGCCCCGCGCGGCCGGCCTCAGCCGATCATCCCGACACCGACGGTGTTGTTGTTTGATTCGTCGATGAGGATGAAGGCGCCCGTCGCCCGATTGGTGGCGTAGGGATCGGCGAAGATCGGCGCGGCCAGCTTAAACACGACGCGCGCGATGTCGTTCATGTGGAGCTGCTCCGCGGGGCCGCGCTCCAGGGTGTTGACATCGAGCCGGAAGGGGATCTCCGCCACCTTTGCCTTGACGGTGCGGGTGGTGTGCCGCAGCAGGTACGTGCGGCGGGCGTCCAGGGGGGCCTCGGCGAACCAGCAGACCATGGCCTCCACCTGCTTGAGCGCGGGGGGCTCGGCGTCGGCGTGGACGATCATGTCGCCGCGCGAGATGTCGATCTCGTCGCTGAGCAGCACCGTGACCGACTGCTCGGCCACGCCCTGCCCGATGTCCACCCCACCGAGCTCGACCGCCTTCACGGTGGAGGTGCGCCCCGACGGCAGCACGGCCACGCGGTCCCCCGCGGACACCGCGCCGCTCTCCACCCGGCCGAGGAAGCCGCGGTAGTCGTGCAGGGTGGGGTTGTCGGCGTCGTGCGGGCGCAGCACGAACTGCACCGGGAACCGCAACGCGTCGGACAGCCCGGTTTGTGCGCCCGGGGCCGCCTCCAGCAGCTCGAGCAGGGTGGGGCCGGTGTACCAGCCCATCGCGTCGCCGCGCTCGACGATGAGGTCCCCCACGAGGGCCGACATCGGCACGAACACGGGGGCCGCCAGGCCGATCTGCGCGGCGAAGGCGAGATAGTCCGCCTTGATGCGCTCGAAGACCGCCTCGTCGTAGCCCACGAGGTCCATCTTGTTGATGGCGACGACCACGGTGCGGATGCCCAACATCTGCACCAACGTGCTGTGCCGCCGCGTCTGGGTGAGCACGCCCTTGCGCGCGTCGATCAAGATGATGGCGAGGCTGGCCGTGGAGGCTGCCGTCACCATGTTGCGGGTGTACTGCTCGTGGCCCGGAGCGTCCGCGATGATGTACTTGCGCGTGCCCGTGCTGAAGTAGCGGTACGCGACGTCGATGGTGATGCCCTGCTCCCGCTCGGCCTGCAGGCCGTCGGTGAGGAGGGAGAGGTCCACCGCGTCCATGCCGCGGCGCAGCGAGGTGCGCTCGATCGCGGAGAGCGTGTCGGCCAGGATGGCCTTGGTGTCGAACAGCAGGCGCCCGATGAGGGTGGACTTGCCGTCGTCGACGCTGCCGCAGGTGAGAAAGCGGAGGAGGCCGCGATCTTCGGGGGTGGCCGACATTAGAAGTACCCTTCCTTCTTGCGCTGTTCCATCGAGGCGTCGGAGGTCTGGTCGTCCAGGCGAGTGGCGCCGCGCTCGGTGATGGTCGTCGTGGCCGTCTCTTCGATGATCTCCTGGACCGTGACGGCCGTGGAGAGCACCGGGGCGGTGCAGGTGATGTCCCCCACCGTGCGGAAGCGCACCATGCGCTCCACCACGGCGTCCCCCGGCCGAGGCGGGGTGAGCGGGGTCACCGGCACCAGCGCGTCGCCCCGCTCCACGACCTCGCGCGGGTGCGCGAAGTAGATCGACGGGAGCGCGAGCTGCTCGCGGGCGATGTACTGCCACACGTCGAGCTCGGTCCAGTTGGAGATGGGGAAGGCGCGGATGTTCTCGCCCTTGAAGGCCCGCGCGTTGTAGAGGTTCCAGAGCTCGGGGCGCTGGTTTTTCGGATCCCACTGCCCGAACTCGTCGCGGAACGACATGATGCGCTCCTTGGCCCGGGCTTTTTCTTCGTCACGGCGCGCGCCGCCGATGCAGCAGTCGAAGCCGAACTCCTCGATCGCTTCGAGCAGGGTGACGGACTGGTGCTTGTTGCGGGACTCGCCCGGGTGCTTGAGCACCACGGTGCCGCGGCGCATCGAGTCCTCCACCGAGCGGACGATGAGGCGCTCGCCCAGCTCGGCGGCGCGGACATCCCGGAAGTCGGTGACCTCCGGGTAGTTGTGCCCGGTGTCGATGTGCATCAGCGGGAACGGGAAGCGCCCGGGGCGAAAGGCCTTTTCGGCGAGGCGCAGCAGGCAGATCGAGTCCTTGCCGCCGGAGAACAGCAGCACGGGGTTGCTGCACTGGCCGGCCACCTCCCGGAGGATGTGGATGGCCTCGGCTTCGAGCCAGTCGAGGTGGGAGAGCGGGGCGGAAGCGGGCATGGGCGGCGGTCCAACCAGGGCGCGCGACGGCGCGGCCGGCGCAGCCTAACCGGATCGGCGCCGCTCCGGGCGGCGGTGGCGCTCCGGTGGAGCAGCCCTCGCCGATAGGTTAGGATGAAAGTATGGAATGACTGGATTGCGCGGCATTGTCCCGCAAGCCTGCGCTGTCGAGCACGACCCGCCCGCCCGCGGAGCCCTCGGCGGCCGCCGCGGCCCGCAGCAGGCCGCGCGCGAGCTCTGCCGCCCGGATGGAGCGGTAACGGTCGGCGAAGGCCCGGGCCCCGAAGGCACCCACGGCGCCCAGCGCGACATCGGCCACCGCCGCCCCCCAGCGCTCGGCCGGGCGGGGCTCCGCGCGGTCTGGACCCGTGATGAAGGAGGGCCGCGCGATCACCTGCGGAAGCGGGCTTTGGGCCAGGCCCTGCTCGACGGCCGCCCGGGCTTGCAGGTACGCGTTCGCGCCCGGCCGGTCGGCGCCCATCGACGACAGGTACACGAACACCGGCGGCAAGGCCAAGGTGGCGGCGGCGGCGTGCAGCAGGAGGGTGAGGTCGCGGTCGACGGTGGCGTAGGTCTCGGTGCGGCCGTCGCGGGCGGCCGCCGCCCCCCGGGCGCGGGTGGTGCCGAGCAGCGCGAAGACGGCGGTGGGACGGGCGTCGGCGAGGGCTTCGGTGATCGCCGCGGGGTCCCACGGCGCGCGGGAGACCGTCGCGCCAGCCGCGGCAAAACGGGCGGCCGCCGCGTCTCCCCCGGGGCTGCCGGGGCGGACGTGGGCCGTGACGGTGTGGCCCCGGGCGAGCGCCTCCGCGACCAGGGCGGTGCCCGTGTAGCCCGTGGCGCCCGCGACGAAGATGCGCATGGAAGACCCCGGGGCTGGCCTATCCCCGGCGGCGGAGGCGCGCCGCGATGCGTCCGAGCACCAGCGCGTCGTCGGGCGTGCGCGTGGCCCACGCCGCTGCGCCCAGGGCGAGGAGCGTCGCGCCAAGGCCGAGCGCGCGGGCCAGCGGGGACTCGGCCAGCGCCACCGTCCCGAGGCCCCCGCTGAGCGCGGCCAGCAGCGGGGCCAGGGCCCCGGCACCGAAGGCGTTGACGCGCCACAGCACCGCGATCTCCGCGAGCCGCCACAGGGACCACGCGCCGAGCGTGACGCTGCTCGCCCACGCCGCGCCCACGGCGCCGTGCGATGGCACCCACCAGGCGAGCAGCCCGAGGTTGAGCACCAGCGCGCCCACGCCGTTGGCGAGGTTGAGCCAGGCGTGCCCGGACATCGGGATGAGGCGCATGGCCGGTGCGCAGATGGTCTGGATGGCCTGGCCGCCCAGGAGGATGACGAGCGGCGCGGCCGCAGGAGCGTAGGCTGCGTCGTAGACCGAGAGCAGCTCGGCCGGAAGCACGGCCAGCACGAGGAAGGCCGGGGCGCTCGCCAGCACCAGCCAACGGGTGACCGTTCGGAGCAGCCCGGCGAGGCGGGGGATCTCCCGCTGCGCGACCAGCGCGGAGATGAGCGGGTTGAAAATCGCGACCACCGCGCCGCTCGGCACGAGCCCGAAGGCCGCCAGCGACGCGGCGACGCTGTAGACGCCGACGTCGGCGCGGCTACCGAGCGCGCCGAGCACGAGGACGTCCAGCACGAGGTTGAGGCGGAAGGCCCCTGCCGTCATCGCCTGGGGGAGGCTGAACGCCGCGAAGCCGCGCCAGCCCCCGGCCGGGACGCCGGGATGCGCGGTGAGCACCGCGCCAAAGCGCCGGCGGAACTCCCAGACGACCAGGGCGAGCGTCGCGGCCGTGCTGGCCCACCACGCGGCGAGCGCGCCGTCCACGCCGGCGCCGAGGCCCGCCACCGCGCCCAGGCTCAGCGCGAGCAGCAGCGCGGGCGCGACCACCTGTACGGCGAAAACGCTGCCCCGCAGCTCACCGGTGGAGCGCAGCGCGCTCGATAGGTACAGCAGCGGGGACCACACCGCCACCGTCGGCCCCACCCAGCACAGCGCGCGGGCGGTGTCCGGCTCCAGGCCGGCGGGCGCCGCCCACCCCACCGCGAACAGGGCCAAGCCCACCACGACCCCGGGCACCGCCGAGAACGCGGCGCCGACCCGCAAGGCGCCCGCGAGGCGCGCGGGCTCGCCGGCAGCACGGAACCGAGCGCCGAAGTAGACGATCGCCGAGTCGGCCCCGAGCGGACTGAACGCCGTGATGGTGGCGCCGATGCGGTTGGCGAGCTCCAGCAGGCCGAGGCCAGCGGGCCCCAAGAGCCCGGACAAGGCCCATTTCATCGCCCAGCGCAGCAGCTTGTCCGCCATGCCGGCGAAGAAAACGAGGCCCGACCCGCGGGCGAGAGCGGCGGCCGACGGGTCTCCGCCGGCGGGTGGCGCCGCGCCCATCGTCAGCGCGGCGGTGGGCGGCGCAAGGCCGCGAGGATGCGCCCGCTCGCCTGGCCATCCCCGTAGGGGTTGTGCGCGAGCCGCATGCGCGCCGCCGTGACGCCATCGAACAGCAGCGCCTCGACCCCGGCGATGATGCGGCCCGCTTGGGCGCCGACGAGCTGGACCGTCCCCGCGTCCACGCCCTCGGGGCGCTCCGTGACCTCGCGCATCACGAGCACCGGCTTGCCGAGGCTCGGCGCCTCTTCTTGGACGCCGCCCGAGTCGGTGAGGATGAGGGTCGCCCGGTCCATCAGCCGCACGAAGGGCAGATAGTCGAGCGGCGCGATGAGGTGCACGTTGGGCAGGCCGGAGAGCGTCTCGTAGACCGGCCCCTGCACGTTCGGGTTGAGGTGCACCGGGTACACGAAGGCCACTTGCGGGTGGCGCAGGGCGAGCGTGCGCAGCGCCGTGCAGATCTGCGCGAAGCCATCGCCAAAGCTCTCGCGGCGGTGGCCGGTGACGAGCACGAGCGGCGCGTCGCCGGCGATGGCGCCGTGCGCTGCGCCAAAGGCGGTGGAGAAGGCATCGAGCGGGGTGGCCGCCGCCTTCTCGCGGGCGAGCAGCAGCGCGTCGATGACGGTGTTGCCCGTGACGGAGATGCGACCCTCCGGCACGCCCTCGGCGCGGAGGTTGTCCGCGCTGCGGGCCGTCGGCGCGAACAGCCAGGTGCAGAGGCGGTCCGCCAGCACGCGGTTGGCCTCCTCGGGGAACGGCGCGCGCAGGTCTCCCGTGCGCAGACCGGCCTCCACGTGCCCCACCGGCACGCCCGAGTAGAAGGCGGCGAGCGTGGCGGCCAGCGTCGTCGTCGTGTCGCCATGGACCAGCACGACGTCTGGCCGCCGGGCCGCGAGCACCGGCGCCAGCCCATCGAGGATGCGCGCCGTCAGGCCGTGCAAGGTCTGCCCGGGCCGCATGACGTCGAGGTCGTCGTCCGGACGGATCTCAAAAAGGTCGAGGACCTGGTCCAGCATTTGCCGGTGCTGCGCGGTGACGCACACCCGCGACTCCACGTCGGGCGCCGCGGCGAGGGCCCGCACCACCGGGGCCATCTTGATGGCCTCGGGGCGGGTGCCGAACACCGACAGCACGCGCAGCGGGGCGCCGCTCACAGGGTGAGGCCCGGGATCAGGTACACGGCGCCGGCCGCCCGGCCCGCGCGGTCCGAGGTGGGCGCGCCGGCGGCGGCCCACACCCCACCGTCCCCGAACACATCCCCCACCAAGGCGATGGTGCTGCCGAGGTCGTCGTCGGCCGACTCTCCGCGGGCCCGGCCGATCGACGCCGCCTCCACCCCCAGCGACCCGCTGAAGGGGCCGTACGCGACCCACACCTGGCCCTGCGAGGCGACGCCGCCGCCCGGCGAGCCGATGAAGAGGTCCACCTCGCCGTCTCCGTCGATGTCTCCGGCGGCCAGCGCCGCGCCGATGCCGTCGGCGGGAGCGGAGCCGTGCAGGCTCGCCGCCGCGACCGTGTCCACCGTCGCCCCCGCCCAGTCCGCCGCGATGGTCGGGCCGCCGCGGAGCAGGTACACCGAGCCGCCGTCCACCGCGAGCACGTCCGTGCGCGAGGCCCCGGCGAAGATGTCGGCGTAGCCGTCGCCATCGATGTCGCCGCGCGCGCCCGCCAACGCGACGTCGCCCCGGGCGGCGACGGAGGCGCCGAGGGCGTCGCCGGTGGCCGCCCCGGACAGGGTGGCGTCCAGGGCCGCGACCGAGCGCGTGCCGCTCACCGGCCCCAGCGCGAGGTAGAGCGCGCCCGACTCCACGGCGCCGGCGGTGGCGAAGCGGGTCCCGAGCACGAGGTCGTCCACGCCGTCGCCGTCGAGGTCCCCGGGCCCCTCGGCGGCCGTGCCGATGCGCTCGTTGGCCGCCTGGCCGTGGATCAGCGCGAAGCCGTCCTGGGGGATCTGCTGCGTGTCGGCGAGACCGCCGGACCCACCGGAGAACAGCACGACCGAGCCGGACTGCGCGCCGCCGTCGTCGTCCCCCGATACGCCGACGAGGAGGTCGTTGTCACCGTCGTTGTCGAGGTCTCCCACGCCGCGCACGTCGGAGCCGAGGAAGTCGAAGTTGCGGTCCCCGAAGTAGCGGTTGCTGGCGTCCCCCAGGTCCACCGCGCCCGCCGGCAAGGACGAGGAGCGGAACAGGTAGGCGACGCCGTTCTTGGTGCGCGCGAGCGAGGGGTGGCCGTTGTAGGCCGAGGCCGTCACGGCGATCTCTGGCCGGCCGTCGCCGTCCATGTCGTTGACCAGCGCGACCCGCACGCCCGCCTGGTCCCCCAAGCCCTCGCCGCGGAACACGATGTCGGCGTCCGATACGCTCGATGCGGCGGCCATCGCGGCGTTGCCGCGCACGAAGTAGGCTGCCCCCTCGGCGTCGCCATCGGCGTCGGCGTCGGCCTCGGGTGCGCCGATGAGGAAGTCGTCCAGGCCGTCGCCGTCCACGTCGCCGGTGCCGGCGGAGAGCTGGCCTGCGAGGTCGTCTCCCGAGGCGCCCGACCAGATGGCCTGCGCGCGATCGGCGTCGAAGGCGCAGGGGGTCGACGGGTCGCAGTCGTCGTCCACGCTGTTGTTGCAGAGCTCCTCGGCGTCCGGGTTGACCTCGGGGCCGGTGAGCTGGTTGTCGTCGCAGTCGCCGCCGATGTCCACGAAGCCCGCGAGCCCGACGCAGGACACCTGGGCCAGGGCGTCGTCCCCGAAGCCATCGCCGTCGGCGTCCGGGTAGGCCACGAAGGCGTCGGTCACTCCCGGGTCCATCGCGTCCACGAGCCCGTTGCAGTCGTTGTCCAGGCCGTCGCAGACCTCCGTCGCGCCCGGGTAGGCGAGGGGAGAGAGGTCGTTGCAGTCGTCGGTGTTCTCGACGAACAGCGCGGAGTCCGGGTTGTCGCAGGCCGACACCGAGTAGCGCTCATCCCCGAAGGTGTCGCCGTCGTAGTCCATCGCCCACGTCGGGGCGTCCACGGCGTCCTCGTCCACGTCGGTGTCGCAGTCGTTGTCAACGTCGTCGCAGACCTCGGCGGCGCCGGGGAAGGTGCCGGCGGCCGCGTCGTCGCAGTCCTGGCAGGCCGGTACCCCGTCGGCGTCGGCGTCGGCATAGCCCACCGAGCCGTCGCAGTTGAGGTCCGTCGGGTTGGTGCAGTCCGTCTCCTGCGCGCCTGGATGGCGGTTCGGGTCGGTGTCCGCGCAGTCGTCGGCCACCGCGACGTAGCCCTCTGGCGCGCCGCAGGCGTCCGTGAAGGTGTTCGGGTCCCCCCAGCCGTCGCCGTCGGCGTCGGCGTACCACATCGAGGTCAGGCCCTCGTCCACTTCGCCGTCGCAGTCGTTGTCCGCGCCGTCGCACACCTCGGTGCCGCCGGAGGAGGAGCCCGGGTCGTCTGCGTTGCAGTCCTCACCGTCGGGCACGCCGTCCCCGTCGCGGTCTTTGGTGGAGCACGCAGCGAGCGCGGCGAAGACGAGCAGGGAAGGGAGAAGGCGGATCATGAACCCTCGGCGGGGCGGGCGTGACGGGCCGGCCTGTGTGTGGCATACCTGTAACGCCCCGCATGCTCAAGCCCGCCGATGGCGGCGGCAAGTCACGGAAAGTCGCGCCGGCGCGTGGCCATCCGCCCTGGAGTCTCCGTGCGACCCCTGTTCCTCGCTGCGTTGTCGGCCTGCGGGCTCTCCGAGATCCTCCCCGGGCGCGCCGTTCTCGACGCCGCGGGCGCCGCGGCTTTTGTCCCGCCGCTGCCGAGCCCCGCAGCCTACACGGGCCCGCCCGCCGGCGCCGTGCCCGCCCTGCCGATCCAGGTCTTCGGCTTGTTTTACGAGCTTGACCTCGTCCTCGTCAGTCAGCACGCGGATTGGCACATGCACGAGTACGCCCGCGTCTCCACGCCGGACGGGCCCCTGTGGCTCGCCAAGGACAGCCGCACGGACCGCGTCCAGATCATCACGACGGACCGCGCCGACGCCACGTCCATCCTCGCCAACGTGCCGGTGCCGCGTCGGGTCGCGCCGCTCTCCGTCGTGGACCGCAGCGCCGGTCGCCGCGTCGATGTCCGCCTCGAAACCTCGACCCCCGCAGGCGAGCTGGTGGTGGTCGAGGCGCGGGGCCGCCTGCCGTCCCGGCCACCCGGCGCGCGGAACGGCAACACGATGGGGCACAGCCACCAGGCCGTCGCGGCAGCCCTCGACATCGCGCGCATGGGCCCCATCGACGCGCGGCTGAGCATCGGCGGTCGCCCCCAGCGCTTCCGGCGCTTGCTCGGCCTGGTGCCGTTCCGGTTCGCGCTCGCCCAGGCGCAGGCCGGCTTCGCCGTCGCCAGCTACGTGCAGCGCCCGGCCGAGGGCGGCTTTCTGCTCGAGCGGCCCGGCCTCTCCCCCGAGGATCCGGTCACGGGCGCCCCCGGTTGGCCCGTGCAGGCCACCGAGCGCTGGTCGGTCACCGCCGCTCAGCTTCACCACAGCGACGGCCTGACCGACACCACCGTTCACCTCGTCGACGGCGGCGTCTCCCGCATCGTCCTCCGCCAGCACGGCCGCGCCGATCCCGTGCTCGACCTGTGGGTCCGCCCCGCCCTGCCGGATCTCCGCCGCCCCTTCGCCACCCCCGTCGAGAGCGCGTTCCGGCTCGACGTCAACGGCGAGGTCGGCCACGCCGCCGGCCGCATCCGCGTCACCCCCGAGGGCGGCGGCCACCGTGTCGAGATCTTGCCGGATGCCCCGGCGTGGATGGCCGGGCGGCCCATCGGCGGCACCGTGCGCCCGCACGCGGGCGGGTTCGCGGTCGAGCTGCGC
>JBEIVK010000465.1:0-3718 GCA_040373935.1 Alphaproteobacteria bacterium | reverse complement strand
GCCCCGCGGCCCGATCGCCGCCCACCGCGCCGCGGGGACTCTGCCTTCAGTCCGCGCCCCGCCGGCCGACCACCGGGTGCGACACCGGCACACCCCCCGGGAGGCCCGCCCCATGACGATCCGTTCCGCGCGCGCCGGCCCTCGCCCACCCGACGGGCTGTGCGCGTTCCCACAGCCCCGCTGCGCCCCTTCGCCCACCTCCCCCGTCCCGGCCCGCGCCAGGGGCGGCGCCACGCAGGCACAGGCCTTGCAATCCCTCTTCGCGGAGGTCCCGATGCGCGGACTCGCCTGGCTGCTCTTCGTCCCGGTCGTCGCCGTCTACCTCGCGCCCGTGCTCGGCCTCCTCACGCCTGCCTTGCCCTGAGCGCCCGCCCGGCGCTACAAGGCCCCATGCGCCTCACCGCCGACGCCCACCCGCTCCTCGACGCCGTCGCCTTCACCACGGCCTTCCCCGCCCCGCTCGGCACCCTCGCCGCCGATGCGGCGGTCGACGCGCTCTTTGCGCCGGACGCCGCTGCGCTGCTCGCCGCCGACGACGCGCTGCGCGAGGCCGTGCGCGCCCTGCTGCGGGCCGGCGGTTTCAAGCCGACCGGGCGCAGCAAGCCCGCCTCCGAGTACCTGCTCAAGGCGCGCGCCGAGGGGCGCCTGGGCGGGGCCCACGCCATCAACCCGGCCGTCGACGCGCTGAACGCGGTGTCGCTGCACAGCGGCCTGCCCATCTCCATCGTGGACACCGCGCTGCTGCAGCCCGGGCCGCTGCGCCTCGGCCTCGCCCCGGCGGGCGCGCGCTACGTCTTCAATCCCAGCGGGCAAGAGCTGGACCTCGGCGGCCTCCTCAGCCTCTTCGACGGCGCGGGCCCCTGCGCGGGCCCGGTCAAGGACGCCCAGCGCACCAAGACCTCCGCCGGCACCACCCATACCCTCACGGTCGTCTGGGGGACGCAGGCGCGCCCCGGCCGGTCCGCGGAGGCCGGGAAATGGCTCGCGTCCCTGCTCGCCCGGCTGGGCGCGGTGTCGGCGGCCGTGCCCGTCGATCAGCCGCCGAACATCTTGTAGAAGGCGTCGCCCACGCCGGCCACCGACTCGCCGGCGATGATGCCCGCCGCGAGCACCACGCCGTACTTGTCGGCCCACGCGGGGGCCACCCGCTTGAGCACGACCATGATCAGCGCGCCCAGCGCAAACGCGAGCCCCGTGTAGACCTGCAAGGTGAAGGCGAGGCCCACGGAGACCGGGCTCGGCATCCAGGTGACGATCTTCTTCGGAAGGACCTTCTCCAGGATGGCGCCGACGACGCCGACCGCCGCCGCGATGGCCATCGCCTCCATCGTGCCGGCCGGCATCGCCGAGATGCCCTGGGCAAAAACCTCGGCCACGGCCTTCCAGGTGGCGACGGCCGGCGCCGCCCACTCTTCGGTGAGAAGCTGCTCCTTCGGGTTGGGGACGAGGAGCATGTACGCCGCGGACCCGACGATCGAGCCCGCGATGACCCCCATCGACTGCGAGAAGGCCTGGTGCTTGGGCCAGGACCCCAGCATCTGCCCCGTCTTCAAGTCGTGCAGAAGGTCACCGCACTGGCTGGCGGCCCCGCCGGTGACGTTGGCGGCCATCAGGTTGGAGCTGATGTTCGACGCGTCCAGCACGCCGAAGGTGAGCTGCGTGACCTTGCCCATCGCGCCCACGGGCGTCACGTTGGTCTCGCCCGTGACGCGCCCCGCCACGATGGCCATCAGGAAGCTGAGGAAGACACCGAAGATGGCCAACCAGGGCTTGATGTCGAAGAGCACGACCTGGCAGGCGACCGCCGCCGCGAGCACCACCGCGAACCAGACGCGGTAGACCGTCCGGGGCACCTCGCCCGGGTGCTGCTCGCCCACGGAGCCGCTGCCCGGCCGCAGCGCCGACAGCACGGCCTTCCACGAGAAGGCAAAGCTCGTGAGCGAGGCGGCCACCATCATGGAGACGCCGGGCCAGAGGAGCCACTTGACGCCCTCGGCGAACCACACGGCCTCCGGCTTGCCCGGGCTCGCCCAGCCCTGATCCAACGCGTAGGGCAGCAAGATGCCCCACGCGAACAGGCCGCCCACGAGCATCGAGACGCAGGCCCGCACCCCGATGATCATCCCCACCGCCACCATGAGCGCCGAGGGCTCCAACGCGATGGTCAGGTTGAGCGCGCTGTAGCTGGTCACGCCCTTGGCCGCGGCGCCGGCCCCGGCCGGGAGCGCGAACGGGAGGCCGATGGGCTTGAGGTGCGCGACGAGGTTGGCCAGCTTGCTGGCGACGCCGAGGACCGCGCCCGCCCCGAGCATTTGCACGCGCGAAACGGCGTCTTCGCCCTTGGCGTAGATCTCCTTGAGCGTCTGGCCGGTGGCGAGCCCGCCCGGGAAGGGCAGCTTGTCCACCTCGAGGAGCTGGCGCCGCAAGGCGACCGCGACCACCACACCCACCATGCCGACCGACAGCACCCACACCACGAGCGCCGGGTAGGAGAGCTGCTCGCCGGTGAGCATCGTCCAGGCGGGGATGGGCGCCACGAGGCCGGCCGAGCTGATGGCCGCGCCGGCGCTGGCGGCCGTCTGGTTGATGTTGTTCTCGCCGATGCCGAACGGACGGACGCGAAAGGCCTTGGACGCCGCGGCCCAGAACCCGAAGGCGATGAGGGCCGCCGTGATGGACATGTTCATGCCCCAGCCGATCTTCAGGCCGAGGTAGATGTTGCACAGCGACAGGAGCGCGCCCAGCGCGGCGCCGGTGATGACGGAGCGGGCCGAGAAGCCGCGATTGGGCTCGTTGGCGACCAGATCTTCAGCGACGGGGGTCTCGGTCATGCGGCGCTCCGGCTCTGCCCTCTAGCGCCGCCGGTCCGGATCGGCCAGCCACCCGGCCACAACGGAGACGGGGCGCCCTCCGAAGCAAGACAAAGAAAGACCGCTGGGGAATGTCCCGGATGGCCACAACAACCTCGTCCGACAGGACATTCTGAAGGAGGCCGTCGCGGCGGGAACAGAAACCCTGCGTCCGGACAGGGGCGGACAGGGCGTCCAACGGGTAGGCTACCCATCGCAACCCATCAGGTCTGACATGCGCACCCTCGCCTTCCTCTCGATGCTCACTCTTTTCGCTTGCCGCAACGACAAGGGCGGCGGCGGCGGCGGCAACGGCGATGGAGGGGGCGGCAGCGACGGCGGCGACGACACCGGCGCGCCCGTCGACGCCGACGGGGACGGCTACCCGGCCGGCGAGGACTGCGATGACACGACGGCGGCCGCCTACCCGGGCGCCACCGAGGCCTGCGACGAGCTGGACAACAACTGCGACGGTGTGGTGGACGAAGGCCTGACGACGACCTTCTTCACCGACGCCGACGCCGACGGCTTCGGCGACGACGCCCTGCCGGTCGAGGCCTGTGTGCTCCCGGACGGGGCGGCCGAGGCCGGCGGCGACTGCGACGACGCCAACCCCGAGACCTACCCCGAAGCCGCCGAGCGCTGCGACACCCTGGACAACGACTGCGACGGCACGGTCGACGAAGACGTCCTGCTGGTGTGGTACACGGACGCCGACGCCGACGGCTTCGGCGACGCGGCGGCCCCGGTCGAGAGCTGCGACCCGACCCCCGGCATCGTCGCCGACAACACGGACTGCAACGACGCCGAGCCGCTCTCCTTCCCGGGCAACCCCGAGGTCTGCGACGGGCTGGACAACGACTGCTCGG
>JBEIVK010000724.1:0-2394 GCA_040373935.1 Alphaproteobacteria bacterium | reverse complement strand
GCGCGTGCAGGGCGGCGCGGGCGGCGGCGCGGCCGAGGCGGCGGTCGTCCTGGCGGCGCGCGGTGCCGCGGGCCGTGACCAGGGCCTCTTCGTCGGGGTGAAGGGCCATCATCGGGGCACCGCCGGGGCCGCCAGCGCGGGTGACCCGGGCCACCATCGCCACCGGCCACCCGCCCTCGGGCACGGGGAAGCGCTGCCCCGGGGGGAGCGGGCCGGCGTCGGCCATGCGGTAGCCGCGCACCCGGAGGATGGGGCCGCCCGGACCATCGACGTCGATGTCCCATGCGTCTCCCGCCTGCTGCACCAACAGCTCGTAGGAGAGGCGGTCGTCGGGCTCGCCGAGGAGGTGGACGCTGCCGACAGCCGCGGGCAGCCCGAGCCGGCCGGCGACGGCCATGTGGTGCAAGCCGGCGGCCTGGAAGGCGGCCTCCAGCACGAGCGGGGCGCCGACGAGCGGCACGCCGAAGGGCGCATGGTCCACCCGGGCGCTGGCGTAGAGCCCGTTCTCGGCCACGCACTCCACGGCGTCGAGCACCTGGAAGCGCGGGCCGTGGAAGAAGCGGCGGTAGACCTCCGCGCGCTCCAAGGGCTCGTCCGACCAGAACAGCGGCGGGAGAGCCTCCGGCGCGTCGGCGGCGCCGAGCAGCAGCGTGGCCTGGAAGTGCTCGGCGCGCAGGGTGCGCCCCGCCCGCCCCGCCCGCTCGGACACGACGGTGCAGCGCACGCGGCCCGGCCCGTCCGGCTCGGCGCGCACGACGAGGTGGGTCGGCTCGTCGCCATGGACCTTCACCGGCGCGTCGAAGCGAACGTCCGCGAAGCCCACGACGGGCGCGGACGGCCGCACGAAGCGGCCGACGGCGGCCATCAGCTCCAGGCCGATGACCCCGGGCAGCACCGGCACGCCGGCGATGGCGTGGTCGGCCAGCCAGGGATCGGTGCCCAGGTGCAGGCGGCGGCGGCCGATCGCCGCGTCGCCGTCGAACTCGACGGCGTCGAGCAGCGGGTGGGCGGCGGGCAACGGGAAGGCGCCGAGCCGCCCGGCGACCACCACCTCGCCGGTGACACCGGCGGCGATGAGATCCACGAGGAGGCGGGCGCCGCCCTCGGCCGGCAGCAGCTCCACACCCTTGCTGGTGAGCAGGTGCTCCATGCCGCCGCGGGTGGCCATGCCGGTGTCGCCCCAGGCCGTCCAGTCGACGTGAAGGGAGCGCGGACGCGACAAGCAGACCCGCGCCATCGCCTCATTGGCGGCCGCGTAGTCCACCTGGCCGGCGTTGCCGAAGCGGCCGGCGACCGAGCCCATGCTCACGAACCAAGCGACGCGCTCGAGGTTGCGCGAGAGGGCGATGCCGCCGCGGGCCTTCGGGTCGTAGATGCGGGCGAACTCGGCGTCGTCCTTGTCGGCGATGAGGCGACTCTTCTCGATGCCCGCCCCGTGGATGACGCCGTCGATGTAGCCAAAGCGGGCCCGCACGGCAGCGAGGGCATCGCGCACGGCGTCCTCGTCGCCCATGTCCACGGGGAACACCGCGACCTCCGCGCCGAGGGCGCGCAGATCTTCCACGGTCTGCCGGGCCTCCTCCGCGGTGCGCAGCGGGGCCAGGGCGGCGTCCACGCGGGCCGGCGAGGGACGCTCGCCGCGGGCCTCCAGCTCCGCGCGAATGCGCGTCTTTTCGGCGTCTTCGTCGAGCGGGGCCGCTCCGGGTGCCGTGCGCGCCAGCAGCGCGAGGCGCACGCGGCCGCGGCGGGCCAGCTCCCGGGCGACGCGGGCCGTGACCCCGCGGGTGCCGCCCGTGAGGACGATGACCGCGTTGTCTTGCAGACGGCCGTCCTCGGGGGGCAGCTCGTCCACTTCGAGGGCGAGGACCTTGCGCTGGTCCCCGTCGTGGAAGATCTCCACCGAGCCGTCCGGCCCGGCGAGCTCGTCGAGGAGGATCTCCGCGGCGAGGGCGTCCTCCACCAGCGGGTCCACGTCGACCACGCGGGCGGCGCAGCCCTCCCACTCGCGGCCGATGGCCTTGGCGAAGCCGGCGCGGGCGCCGTTGACCAGGCCCACCTCCGGGTCCACCCAGGACGGATCGGCGCCGAGCCGGGTGGCGCACAGCCAGTCCCGCGGGCGCGCGGGGCCGAGGGCGCGGGCGAAGCGGAAGGCGTCGCGCACGTCGGCAGCGGCGTCGAGGATGGCGTCGGGCGCGCCATCGAGGGTGGCACCGCGGTTGAGGGCCTCCAGGCGCAGGGCGACGGCGAAGGGGCCTTCGCCCAGGACGTTCAAGCAGCGGCCGTCGAGGCGGCGCGGCGCGGGCGGGACCGGACGCGCCACGACGACGGGCCGGCGCACGCGCACGCCGGGGGTGAGGCCGCGGGGCGTGAGCGCGAGCGGAGGCGGGGCCGAGG
>JBEIVK010000843.1:0-1893 GCA_040373935.1 Alphaproteobacteria bacterium | reverse complement strand
GGGCCGCCCGCCGCCCGCGCCCCCTCCCCGGCGCGGCGGCGGGCCCCGCCGTCCCGTCGCCGCCGCGGTTAGGGGAGCGCCATGATCACCCTCGGCATCGCCGACAACCACGACTCTGGCGCCGCCATCGTGGCCGATGGGCGCCTCGTCGCCGCCGTCAACCAAGAGCGCATCGACCGCGTGAAGCTCTCGGGCGCCTTCCCGTGGGGCGCCATCGACGCCGCCCTCGACGTCGCCGGCCTCCGCCCACGGGACGTCACCCGCATCGTCGTCGGCACCGGCTTCACGCCCAGCGCCGCCTTGCGGGCCGCCCCCGCGCTGCACCACCAGGCGCGCGCCCACGCCCAGTTCTCCCCGCTTCTCCACAGCTACATCCTCTACCAGTCCGCGCTCCGCGCCACCGGCCTGCACGAGGTCGAGGTCGACGCCTGCCGCGCCCTCCTGTCCCGCCGCCTGCGCGCCGGTCGCCCCTTCGGCGCCACCCGCCTGGAGATGATGGACCACCACCGCGCCCACGCCGAGGCCGCCTACCGCACCCAGCCGGACGACCGCTGCCTCGTCCTCACCGTCGACGCGATGGGCGACGGCACCACCGCCACCGCCCACCTCGGCCACGCCGGCCAGCTCGACCTCCTCTGGCGCCAGTCCGGCCGCGCCGCCATCAACACCTTCTACTCGCGCGTCACCGAAAAGCTCGGCTTCACCGCCATCCGCCACGAGGGCAAGGTCACCGGCCTCGCCGCCTACGCGCCCCCGCCGCCGGCCTTGCTCGCCCACTTCCAGGCCCACGTCGCCTTCCGGGACGGCCGCTTCACCCGCGCCTCCCTGCGCACCCCCGCCCACCCCGACGACGCCTTCTGGTCCGTCCTCGGCCGCTACGCGCGCGAAGAGGTCGCCGCCGCCGCGCAGGCCACCCTCGAGGCCGCCGTCCTGCCCTTCGTGCGCCACTGGGTGCAGCGCACCGGCTGCGCCACCGTCGCCGTCGCCGGGGGCGCCTTCGCCAACGTCAAGCTCAACCAGGCCATCGCCGCGCTGCCCGAGGTCCGCTCCCTCTGGGTCTGCCCGCACATGGGCGACGGCGGCCTCGCCGTCGGCGCGGCCCTCGGCGGGGCGGGCGCCGCGCCCCAGGCCCTGCCCAGCGCCTTTCTCGGCCCCGACATCGCGCCCCTCGACGCCCACAAAGCCCTGAGCCGCGCCGGCCTGCCGCCGGTCGACCACGCCTCCCAGCCCGCTGCCGACGGCACCCCCGGCGACGTGGCCCGCGCCGCCGCCCTCCTCGCCGACGGCAAGGTCCTCGCCATCGCCCGCGGCCGCATGGAGTGGGGCCCCCGCGCCCTCGGCCACCGCAGCGTGCTCGCCCGCCCGCACGACCCCGCCGTCAACCAGCAGCTCAACGAGCGCCTCCGCCGCTCCGAGTTCATGCCCTTCGCCCCCGTCGTCCGCGCCGAGGACGCCTCCCGCTGGTTCACCGCCCCCGCCGCCGTCGCCCCCTGCCTCCCCTTCATGACCGCCTGCGTCGACACCACCCCCGCCTTCCGCGCCGCCGCCCCCGCCGCCGTCCACGTCGACGGCACGGCGCGCCCCCAGTGCGTCACGCTCGACACCGCGCCCGACCTGCACGCCCTCCTCGGCCAGCTCGCCGCCCGCGGCCTCCCGCCCATCCTCCTCAACACCAGCTTCAACCTCCACGAAGAGCCCATCGTCCACACCGCCGACGACGCGGTGCGCGCCTTCGGCCAGGCCCGCCTCGACGCCCTCTGGCTCGGGCCCACCGTCGCCACCCCGGGCTGACCCCCGCTCCGCCCCCCGTCCAGCCGGGCGCCCCGCCGGCCGTCCCGGCCGGCGGCGGGCCTCCTCCGCGGTCGGCGCTCCCGCGCCTCCGTGCGCCCGCGG
>JBEIVK010000824.1:0-1962 GCA_040373935.1 Alphaproteobacteria bacterium | reverse complement strand
TGGCCGCCCGCGGCCGCGGCCCCGCACCGCCGCTGCCCGCCGCCGCTCCCGTGCCGTCGCCGGGCGGCTTGCGCCCCGCCGAATGGGCCGGCGCCGCCCTCGGCTTCTTGTCGCTCTGCTTCGAGGTCTTGCTGCTGCGCGCCCTCACGCTCGCCTACGAGCCGCAGCCCTCCACCTTCGCCGTCTCCCTCGCCGCCTACCTCGTCGTCTGGTCCCTCGGCGTCTCCCTCGCGGGCGCCGTGCGCCCGCCCCGCGGTCCGGTCGCCTTCGCCACTGCCGCGCTTCTCCTCGGCGTCGCCCCCGCCCACGCCGCCCTGCGCGCCGCCGGCGACACCGCCCCCTGGCTTGGCGCCGCCCTGCTCTCCGCCCCCTGCCTCGGCTTCGGCCTGCTCTACGGCGCCCTCGCCCGCGCCGCCGCCGCCGACTGGGGGCGGGACCTCGGCCGCTTCTCGGCCGCCAACACCCTCGGGAGCTGCGCCGGCGTCGTCTTCTTCACGCTCGTCGGCTTCGAGGCCCCGCTCGTGCATGGCCTCGGCTTCCTCGCCGCCGGGGTCGCCGCCGTCGGCCTCGCCCTCACCCGCGCCCGCCCCGCCGCCCCTGCGCTGGGCGCCCTCGCCGCCGCCGTCCTCGGGCTCGGCCTCGCCACCCCGACGACCACCAACGACGCCGGCGAGGTCGCCTGGTGGGGCCGCGACGGCGTCGTCGAGCTCACCCCCGACGGCCAGGTCTTCATCGACGGCCTCTGGCACACCCGCCTCTCCCGCGGCGGGGACCACATCGGCGAGCCCTACGCCTGGCTGATGGCCGCCGCCGCCGTGCTCGGCCTCGACGGCCGCCCCCTCCGCCGCGCCCTCGTCATCGGCGCCGGGATCGGCGTCTCCAGCGTCACCCTCGCAGGCGTCGAGGGCGTCCAGGTCGACGGCTACGAGATCAACCGCACGCTGCTCCGGCTCCTCCGCGCCCACCCCGTCGGCACCCTCCACAGCCTCGACGCCCCGGGCGTCCGTTGGATCTGGGGCGACGCCCGCACCGGCCTCGCCCTCGACGAGTCCCGCTACGACCTCATCCTCTCGGCGCCGCTCCACCTCCGCGCCGCCGGCAGCTCGCTGCTCCTCTCCGACGAGTACCTCGCCCTCGCCAAGTCCCGGCTCAACCCCGGCGGCGTGCTCGCCGTCTACGCCAACGAGGGCGTCGAGGCCCAGTCCCTCCTCGTGCAGCGCACCCTCGCCGAGCACTTCGCCCACCGCGTCACGTGGTCCGACGGCCTCGTCACGGTGGCCAGCGACGCCCCGTTCACGCTCACCGAGGACCGCCTCCGCGCCCGCATGGAGGCGGGGGATCGCTTCGCCGAGGAGCTCTGGGCCTTCGAGGTCGCGCTGCGCGCCGAGGGCGGGGGCGGCGTCTGGTCCCTCTACGAAGGGGCCGCCCGCGCGGGCCTCGTGGCGGACCGCCCCATCACCGACGACCACCCGCTCCTGGAGCACCCCGCGCGCGCCGCCACCACGGTCCAGGCCGTGCCCCTCACCACCGTGCGGGCCGCGCCCCGCTGAGGCGGCATCGTCTGAGGGCAGGGGAAACCAAGGTTTCCCCCGCAACGCCCCCTTCCTGGCCGCCGCGGCCCCAAACCGTCACGCGGCGGCCCTTGCCCCGTCGCTGGCCCGGGCAATAGGCACGCGCCAACGCAAGGAGTTCGCATGGCCCGCCGCGCTGCCCCCCCGCCCCTCCCGCCGATGGGGCCGCCCCCGCCCGCAAGCCCGCCCGCAGCCGCAAGGTCGCCGCGGCCGTCGAGGCCGCGCTGGAGTCCCTCGTCGCCGCGGTGGAGCCGGTCGTCGCGGAGGCCGTGGCGGCGGTGGAGCCGCTCGTCGCGGAGGCCGTGGCCGCGGTGGAGCCGGTCGTCGCCGAGGCCGTGGCCGCGGCCGCGCCCCCCGCCGCGCCGCCGGTACCCGCGGTCTCCGAAGCCGA
>JBEIVK010000720.1:0-2412 GCA_040373935.1 Alphaproteobacteria bacterium | reverse complement strand
TGTCGGGTGAGTGGTGTTCAGAGGTGTGCTCTTCCGCTCGGGGGGGGGCCCCGCCGCGGGCCGGCGGGGCCGGGGGGGCGCCCGTGCTCAGCCGGGCCGGGCCTGCACGGCGGGATCGCCCACCACCTCGTCGAGGATGGCGGCGAGGTCGGCCGTCTCGTGGAGGCCGTTGGGCCAGTGCGGGCTGAGGCGGAGCTTGCCGTCCGGCAGCGCGAGCTGGACGCCGCGGCGGGCGAAGGCGGCGGGCAGCGCGGGGCCGTGGAGGTGTGCGGGGACGCGGAAGCACAGGCTGCCGCTGCGGGCCGCCGGGTCGGGCGCGCGCAGGGAGGCGAAGCCGCGGGCGGCGAACAGGGGCTCCCAGGCGTCGTGGAGGGCCTGAATGTGGGCGAAGATGGCGGGGATGCCGAGCTGGCCGAGCAGGTGGAGGCTCGCCTCCAAAGCGACGTGCCCGACTGCGTTTGCGGCGCCGCCTTCGAGGGTGTCGACCCCGGTGCGCAGGGGCGCGCCGACCCGCAGGTGGCCCTCGCCCTCGACGAGAAAGCGCACGGGGTCGGTGTGAGAGAGCCAGCCGACCATGCGCGGGACGAAGGCGGCGCGGGCCGCGGGGCTGGCGAGGGTGAAGCCGGCGCCCTCGACGGACATGAGCCACTTGTGCGCGCCGGTGACGAGCCAGTCGATGCCGAGCGCGGCGGCGTCCAGGGGAACGGCGCCGCAGGCCTGGATGGCATCCACGGCGAGCAGGGCGCCTTTGGCGTGGGCGAGCCCGGCGAGGGCGCGCAACGGCATGGCGAGGCCGGTCTGGAATTGGACGGCGCTCACGGCGATGAGGCGCACGCCGCCGCGGCGCAGGGCGTCTTCGACGCGGGCGAGGCCCACCCCGGAGCCGTCGCCGAAGCCGTCGAGGGGCAGGGCCTCGAAGCGGGCGCCCATGGCGCGGGCCGCGGAGATCCAGGGCGTGGTGTTCGCCGGGAACTCGCCGTCGAAGCCGAGGATGCGGTCTGCCGGGCCGAGGTCCAGGGAGTAGGCGACGTCGAGCAGGCCGCGGGTGGTGCCGAACCCGAGGGCGACACCGGCCGGGTCTGCGCCGAACAGGCCGGCGATCGCCGTGCGCAGGCGCTCGCGTTGGGCCACCGCGTCGAGGAAGGCCGGGGCGCCGGCGTGGGCGCGGGCGTCCAGGAAGGCGGCGGCGGCGGCCCGGACGGGCGCGGGCAGCGGAGAGACGCCGGCGTGGTTCAGGCTCAGGCGGTCGGCGAGCGACGGGAAGAGGGCGCGGGAGCCGAAGGCCGGCGGGAGATCGTCGGGCGGGAGCATGGGCCGTGGCGTAGCCCGGCGGGAAAAAACGTGCGGCGCCCTTCCCCGCGGCCGGTGTGGCTCGTTACACTCGGCGCCCGTCGGGCTCGGCCCGTGCAATCGTCCATCTCGGAGGCTCCCCATGAAGCGTCTTTCCCTGGCCACGCTCGGCACCATCGGCCTGTTCATCCTCGCCTGCGCGGGCGGCGACGAGGAGGGCGGCGGCGGTGAGGCCGCTGGCGGCGACGAGGCGGGCTACGAGTACGAAGAGGGCGGCGGCGATCTCACGCAGGCCGATCTCCCGGCCGTGCAGCTCACCGAGCCCTGGCTCGGCATGAGCCTCCCGCTCGCCGACGGCACCGTCGTCCTCTCGGACAAGACGGTCATGCTCGTGGGCTACGAGGGCGGCTCCATCGCCGGCCTGTCCAGCTCCTACGCCGACGCCATCCAGAAGGCCGGCTGGGCCAAGGCCGAGGACTACTCCAGCCCCGAGTTCACCGCCATCGTCTTCACGAAGGGCGCCCAGAAGGTCGGCTTCGCGGTCGGCACCGAGGAAGGCATCACCTTCGTCTACGCGGAAGACATGGACGGCGTCTCCGAAGAAGACTCCGCGGTCAAGCAGGCCAAGGCCGGCAAGAAGGGCGGCGGCAAGTTCGGCGCCACCTCGCGCGAGGGCCGCTCCAAGGTCGTCCGCAAGACCTACGGCGGCGGCGGCGGTGGGGCCGCTGGCGGCGGCGCCGGCGGCGGCAAGGCCAAGGGCAAGGGCAAGGGCGGCCAGGGCAAGGGCGGCAAGGCCAAGGGCAAGGGCGGCAAGAACGACTGAGCCGCCCCCCGCGGTCGGTCGCTCTCGGGCCCTCGGCGCATCGTCGCCGGGGGCCCGGCCTCTTTTGGAGGCGGCGGCGCGGGCCTCAGAGGCTGAGCACGAGCCCCGCGCCCAGCAGCACGCCGCCGGCGCCACCCAGGGCCAACGCCCGGTTGCGGGGCGGGCGCACGTCCGCCGCGTACACCTCGCGCGCCCGGCTGCGCGTGAGGGAGCCATCGTCCACGGCGGCGGCGTAGTCGGCCCATGCGGCGCGGGCCGTCGCCCATTGCGCGGCGGAGGCCCCGAGCAGGCCGGACCCG
>JBEIVK010000347.1:0-4698 GCA_040373935.1 Alphaproteobacteria bacterium | reverse complement strand
CGCTCGCGCCGAGCGTGCCCGCGTCCAAGCGCAGCCCCTGGCCGAGCGCATCGCCGCCGGCCTCGCCATGGCCGGGCTGTCCGCCGCCCCGCACCCGCTGGGACTTCGGCTCTCCTTCTCCGAGAACCTCTCCAAGTTCAAGATTGGCGACTCCCTCACCCTCTCGCGCGGCGCCGTCGAACTGGACGTCCGGCTGCTCGAGGAGGAGCGCGACGCCCTCGTGGTGGGACCCTCGGCACCGTGGGGGCAGGTCACCGCAGACCACCGGGGCGCCGGCTGGGCGCTGGAGCCCGCCGAGGTGGACCTCTCCGACATGACCCTTGGGGCCCTGGGCCGCCTCGACGGGGCACGGCTGGGCCGGGTGCTGGCCTTCGCGCACACGACGCCGCGCGTGCAGCGCCGGCAGGCCCTGGCGGCGGGAGATCCGGCCGCCAGCCCGCGGCAGCGGGAGGCGCTGGAGCTGGCCCTCGCCTCGCCAGACCCGGTGCTGGTGCAGGGGCCGCCGGGCACGGGCAAGACCTGGGTCCTCGCGCGCCTCGTCGCGCAGCTGGCTGCGGTCGGCCAGCGCGTGTTGTTGTCGGCCTTCACCCACCACGCCGTGCACAACGCGCTCGCGGCCGTCCTCCGGGTGGCCCCGGAGACACCGCTGGCAAAGCTGGGTCACAGCAGCCTCGCGGCCGAGCTGCCCGGCACCGTGGAGCGCCTGCCGGACCGCAAGGCGTTGGTCGCGCGGATGGGTCGACCCGGGGGCCTGGTGGTCGGGGCAACCACCCACGCTGCGCTCCTGACCTTGGACGACCGGCGCGGCGCAGGCTCCCTCGACTTTGACGTCGCGGTGCTTGACGAGGCGAGCCAGGCCAGCCTGCCGACCGGGGTCGCGACGCTGTGCCGGGCCCGGCGGGCGGTGCTGTTCGGCGACCACCGGCAGATGCCCCCCGTGCTCCAGGGCACCTACGGCGACGAGGGGCTCACCCGCTCCATCTTTGAGCTGATGTGGCGGGTGCAGCCGGGCGTCATGCTCGACGTGACCCACCGCATGAACACCGGCCTCTGCGCGTTCCCGAGCCGCGCCTGGTACGGGGGAGAGCTGCGCCCGAGCCCCGCCGCGGCGCAGCGGCGGCTGGGTTTCCCGGCCTCTGGCGCCGATGATCCGCTCAACCCCGATGTCTCTGAAGTGCGCCTCCTGCGGCCGCTCGGGGAGGGGGCAGACCAGCGCGCGCCCACCGAGGCCGCGTTGATCGCCGCCCAGGTGGCCCGGCTGGTCGCCGGTGGAGTGCCTGCGGCGGAGATCGCGGTCATCGCTCCGTTTCGCGTGCAGGTCCGCGAGGTGCGACGGGCCCTCGCGGCGCTGCCCGGACGCGCCTTCGAGGACGTCACGGTGGACACCGTGGAGCGTATCCAAGGGCAGGAGCGGGAGGTCGTGTTCCTGTCCTTCGTGGTGGACCCGGACGCCGCGGCCGACCCAGCGGTGCGGCTGTTTACGCCCGAGCGCCTGAACGTCGCGCTGACGCGGGCGCGCGTCAAGCGGGTCCTCGTCGGGGCCGCCGGCACGATTGACGCGGTGCTCGCCACAGCCGCGCCGCGACTGGCATAATCCTGGCGTTGGAGGAGTCCGAAATGACCGACTCGAATGGGGTGATGGAGATCTTTGAAGATTGGGGGCGGTATCTCACAACCGACCCAGAGCCCCGGATGGCGCTGAGCTGCCAGCGCCTCTGGGAGTCGGGGGAGTATTCGTCCCCGGGCGACGCAGTGGAAGACGCGGCGCGGATCGAGTTCCTGGCGGCCCTGTCGGGGTCGGGGATCCGGCAAGACCGGCACGCGCGCTTCGTGCTGTACGACGACGCGATCTCCGAGGCCTTCGCCCGGGAGCTGGCGACGGTCACCGGGACGGACCGCGACGAATACCGGACGTCGCGGGGCGCGAACCGCCGGGCCAAGCGGGACCTCTACATGGTGCTGCGGACACGCGGTGGGGATCCCGACGCCGCCTATGTGGCGATGCGGTACTTGCAACGCGCCTTCCGCGAGGTCGACGTCGCGGTGATGGAGCACGCATGGTCGGCCGGGACGCTGTTCCTGCTCGGCGCGGACCGGGTGCACCTGGGGCCGGTGGCCGTGCTCGGGCCGCTCGACTTCCAGATCGGCCTCCGTGAGGTGTTGGGAGAGGACGCCAGCCTGCACGAGTCACCGAATCGGCCGGGCTCGGTGGAGGAGCTGATGGTGGCCTTCGACGAGATTGAGCGCCGTCGAAAGGCCGATGAGACGCCCAGCGGCCCCGAGTGGTGGAGCCGCTTCCTCCTCGGCTCCGGGCTGACCGCCGATGTGGTGGGGTACTGCCTCCGACTTCGCGGGCACTCCCAAGCGCTCGCGGTCCGATTGCTGCAGTCCGCCGGTGGCGCGCTGGCCACCCCCCCCGAGGAGATCGCCCATCGCCTCGCGCGCGGCTACCACGGCCACGGTTTCGCTCTGGATCCCGTCGAGGCGGAGGGCCTGCTCGGCACCCGAAAGGTCCGGGTCAACTCAAGAATGGCCCGGATGGCGGACACGCTCGCCGAATCATTCTGGGTCGCGCGGACGGTGCACGCACACCCGATCCGCCTGTTGACCTACGACCACGAGCCGTCGCGTCCCCTCGGGGACGACGTCGACGCCGGGTCCCTGCGGGAGGCGTTCGAACGCATCCGGGTGAACCCATTCAACCGGTTCCGGTGGGAGGCCACGCTGCACGATGGGGTGGCCGGCCCCATCGGAAGAGGCGCCGACGCGGACGACGACGACGGCGACGACGAGGACAGCGACGACGACGACAGCGCCGAGTAGACCACCCCCCTCACGGCCCCCGCGGCACCGGCAGCGCCGTCACGATCGGCGCCCACGCCGCCCGGTGCCCGAGCGACTCGGCCGTGCCCGCCGCCGGCACGCCCACCCCCGGCGCGACCCCCTCGGGCAGCAGCCACAGCCCGACGGCGCCACGCCGCCCGGCCGCGGTGGCGGCGATCTGGACGAAGCCGGGGCTGCGGCCGGCGGTGAAGTGGACCTGGGCGACGCCGCTGGCGTCGGTGCGGGCGGACTTGGGGAGCTGGCCGTCGCCGCGCTCGAGGGTGAGGGCGACGGGCACGTCGGCGACGGGGTAGCCGAACTCGTCGACGACGAGCACGGTGAGCATGGTGCTGGAGAGGCCGTCGGGCAGCAGGCGCTCCTTGGTGGGGAGGACGACGACGCTGCGGGGGGCGTTGGTGGTGGCGGGGGCCTTGGCGGTGGCGAGGACGAAGGCGGGGCCGCGGCCGCTGAGGGTGAGGGGCACGGCATAGTCGCCGTTGCCGCGGTCTTCGAGCGGGCCGGCCTTCGCGCCGTCGATGACGAGGCCGAGGGCGCGGCCGGGCAGGCCGGCGCCGTCGGGGCCGGTGACGCGGGCCTCGAGGGTGGCGGTGGGCGCGGCGGCCGGCACGATGGCGGGGCTGGTGCGGAGGGTGAGGGCGGCGGCGCGGACGGGCACGAAGCGCAGGGGCACGCTGCGCCCGGCGGTGTCCCCCGGCAGGGTGGCGGTCAGGGTGGCGGGGGTGACGGCGGCGAGGGTGGGCGGCGTGAGGGTGGCGACCCACACGCCATCGCCCTCGTGCTGGGGCGGGGAGAGGGTGCCGTGGCTGGCGCTGAGCACGGGGGCGGTGACGGCCTCGGGGCTGCCGTCGGGGCGCACGGCGACGACGCGCACGGGGATGGCGAGGCGCTGGTCGGCCGGGAGATCGGCGGGGGGCGGGACCCACTCGACGCGGCCGGTGGTGGGCAGCGCGAGGGCCAGCGGGCTCGTCTGCTTGTCGGTCTCGCTGAGGGAGGCGACCTCGGCCTGGGTGGCGCCGGGCGGCACGACGACGGCGACCTTGGCCTTGCCGGACTTGTCGGCGACGACGGGGCCGTATTCGCGGCCGGCGAGGGTGACGAGGGCGCGGCTGCCCTTGCGGACGGTGACCGTGAGGTCCCGCTTGGCGGCGAGCGCGATGCGGGCGTGGCCGTAGGTGCGCGTGGGGTCCCGCTTGTCGGCCACGGTGAGCACGGCGACGCCGGGGTCGGTGCCGGCGGGGGCGGTGTAGAGGGCGGCGAAGCGGCCGCCGCCGAGGGCGGTGAGGTTGGTGAGGGCGCCGACGCTGGCCCGCAGCGCGACATCGGCCTCGGCGCCGCCGCCCCCGCCGGCGACGGTGATCTCGACGTTGGCGGTGGCGTCCTGGCCGAGCACGAGGGCGGCCGGCGCGGCGGCGATGGCGATCTTGCGCTGCACGGGGGGCACGAGATCCAGCACCCACGCCTGCTTGAGCTTGCGCTTGTCGGCGAGCTTGAGGCGGAGGGTGAGGGTGATCTGGAGCGGGGCGTCGAGCAGGGGCGGGGTGAGGGTGGCGGCCAGCTCGCCGGGGGCGCGCACGGCGACGGGGCTGACGGTGGCGCCTTCGACGTCGAGGATGGCCTCGGCGGGGCTGAGCGGGGTGCCGTCGGCGTCGAGGACGAGCAGACGCAGCTCGACGGGGGTGGCGCCGTCGGCGACGAGGGTGGGCAGGGGCGCGAGCTCGATGATCGGGGCGGCGAAGAGCGTGGCGGCGGCGGGGCTGGCCTTGGCGGCGAGGGCCGGGCGCGGCGGGACGAGGGCGATCGCCCCGATCAGGGTGAGCAAGGACCAGAACCGGCGCATGGGCCCTCCGCGGCAGG
>JBEIVK010000154.1:0-7924 GCA_040373935.1 Alphaproteobacteria bacterium | reverse complement strand
GACCGGCGAGGGCGGGCGGGCGGCGGGGCTGGCGCGTGGGGCAGAGGTCTGCGGCGGGCAGACGGCGATCGCGGAGGCCCGGGGGCGGGCTCGCGGCGGGGCTGGCGCGTCCGGAGGTCGGCCCGGGGGAGATCCGGCCCCGGCTGGGCGGGCGGCCGTGGGGCGACAGGAAGGGGGCGTTACGGGGGAAACCTTGGTTTCCCCTGTCCTCCGAAGAGATGCCACGCGGCAGCGGAGGACCGCGCGATGGGTGTGGCCCGGGCGGCGCGCCGGAGAATCAAGGGGAGAGGCGGGCCTTGACGGGGACCTGCCGGCGGAACACCCACCAGGCGGTGACGTCGACGTGGCCTTCGACGCGGAGGTTGAGCTTGCCGCGGCCGAGCGCGCCGAGGGCGGCGGTGGCGGCGGTGGCGGCGTCGATGGTGACGGGGATGTCGAAGACGACGGGGGTGTCGCGCGGGAGGCGCCGGCCGAAGTCGGTGACGGTGGTGGCGAGCTCGACCTGGTTGAGGAGGACGGTTGCGGTGAGGCCGCGCACCTTGAGCGGGGTGCCCACGGTGCGGGTGGCCTCGACGCGCACGGTGGCGGTGGCGCCGGCGCGGGTGAGGTTGAGGCCCTGGACCTCGAGGAGGCGGACCTCGACGGGCGGCGGTGCGGCGGCCTGGGCGGGGGCCGCGAGGGCGAGCGCGAGAGAGAGGAGCATGGCGGGGGCCTATCCTTCGGGGCGGCGGCGGGGGCGGTCTTCGGGGATGGCGTGCAAGGGGTCTTCGGGCCACGCGTGCTTGGGGTAGCGGCCGCGGAGGTCTTTGCGGACCTCGGCGTAGGAGCCGGCCCAGAAGCCGGCGAGGTCGGCCGTGACCTGGGCGGGGCGGTGGTTCGGGGCGAGCAGGTGCAGCACCACCGACACGCGGCCGAAGCCGACGCGCGGACTGCTGGCCCACCCGAAGACCTGCTGGATGCGCGCGGCGAGCACAGGCGGGTCGACGGCGTAGTCGATGGCCGCGGTGCTGCCGGAGGGCAGACCGAGGCGCGGCGGAGCCTCGGCGTCGAGGGCGGCGCGCTGCGGCCACGTGAGCTCGGCGTGCAGGGACGCGGCCCAGTCGACGGCGCGCAGGGTGCGCAGCGAGCGGTGTCCGAGCAGGAGGCTGGGCAGGCGGGCGGGCCAGTCGTCCGGGTCGGGGAGCGCCAGCTCGGGGGCGACCCGCCGCAAGAAGCGCCAGCGGTGCAGGAGTTCAGTGGCCGCCTCGTCGAGGCCGAGCAGCCGGGGCGGGTCCTCGGCGACGATGCCGGCGAGCACGGCAGCGGCGGCGGCCGGGTCCGGGAGGTCCGCGCTTTTGTGGCTGTGGAAGACCAGGGCGCCGAAGCGCCGCTCGCGCACGCGCACGACGCCCTCGCGCTCGGCGTCCCACGCGACGCCATCGACGGCCTCGATGGGCAGCAGCGCTTCATCGAGCGGGGCGTGCACGCGGATCTTCGGATCCCCGCGGCCGGTGGCCTGCAGCTCGACGGCGATGAGCAGCGGTGGGCCTCCGCCGTCGAGCGCCGCCCCGGCGCCGCTGGCGAGCTGGTAGCGGTCCGTGCTGCCGGCGCGGCGCAGCGCCACCCGGTCGGGGAAGCCGGCGATGAACGAACGCAACACGGCGCTCTCGTCGCCCTCGGCGTGGCGTGGCGCCGGGCCGAGGGCGCTGGTCGCGAGGCGCAGGAGCTGATCGCGCACCTCGCGCACGGCGGCGAGGGCCCGCGGGTCTGCCCCCGAGCGCGGGCCGTCCACGAGCGCGACCCGCGAGAGGAGGTCGTCCTGGCCGGACCGGGCCAGCCCGGCGTGCGCCCACGGGTCCCGCTCCGTCGCCAGGGCGGCCGCCGTGGCGGCGGCGCGCACGCAGCCGCGGGGGTGGGCGTCGAGCAGCACGGCGCCGAGGCGCGGGTGCACGGGCAGGGCGGCGAGCCGGCGCCCCTGGGCGGTGAGCGCGCCACCCTGCAGCGCGCCGAGCTGGCCGAGCAGGGCCTCCGCGCGGGCGAGGGCCGGCCCGGAGGGCGCCTCGAACCAGCCGAAGGCCCGCGGGTCCGCCCCCCAGGCGAGGACATCGAGCAGCACGGGCGCGAGGTCTGCCCGGTGGATGCCCGGCGGGTCTGCGGCGGGGCGGGGGCTGCCCTCTGTCCACAAGCGGTGGCAGGTGCCGGGGGCGGTGCGCCCGGCCCGCCCCGCCCGCTGCGCGCAGGCCGCGTGACTGGCCGGCACGAGGAGCAGGGCGCTCGTCCCGGTCGCCACGTCGAAGCGGTCTTGGCGCTGCAGCCCGCTGTCCACCACCGCCGTCACGCCCTCCAGGGTGACGCTCGTCTCGGCGATGTTGGTGGAGAGGACGATCTTCTGGCGGGCCGACGGCGCCAGCGCGGCGGCCTGGGCGTCGAGCGGCAGGCTCCCGTGCAGCGGCAGCACGTCCACGCCCTCGAGCGGGCCGATGGCCTCGGCCGTCGCCGCGATCTCGCCGGTGCCGGGCAAGAAAACGAGGACATGCCCGGCGGTGGTGGCCGCGGCGCGCCGGGCCGCCGCCGCCGCCCGCACCGGCAGCGGGCGGTCGTCCGGGCGCGGGTCGTGCGTGATCTCGACGGGGTGCGGCCGCCCGTCCGCGCGCACCACCGGCGCGTCCCCGAGGAAGCGCGCGAAGGGGGCCGGGTCCACCGTCGCGGACATGGCGACGAGCAGCAGGTCTGGCCGCACTTCGCGGCGGATCTCGGCGAGCAGGGCGAGCGCGAGGTCGGTGTGAACGCTGCGCTCGTGAACCTCGTCGAGCAGGACGGCGGCCACGCCGTCGAGCAGCGGGTCCCCTTGCAGCCGGCGCGTGAGCAGGCCCTCGGTGAGCACCTCGATGCGGGTGTCGGGCCCGCTGCGCTCCTCGAAGCGCACGGCGTAGCCGACCTCCCCGCCGAGCTTCACGCCCCGTTCCTCGGCGATGCGGCGCGCGGCGAGCCGGGCCGCGACGCGGCGCGGCTGGAGCAGGAGCACCTTGCCGGCGGGCACGAGGCCGGCGTCGAGCAGGTACGGCGGCACGCGCGTCGTCTTGCCAGAGCCGGGCGGCGCGACCAGCACCGCCGCGCCCTGCGCCCGGAGCGCCGCGCCGAGCGCCGGCAGCGCGGCGTCGATGGGGAGCGGGGCGAGCGGCGGCATCAGGGGGTGTCGAGGCGGTTGAACTCGACCCGGCGGTTGACCCCCTTCTGCGCCTTGCTGGTGTTGGGCACCAGCGGCTTGGTCTCGCCGTAGCCCACCCATTCGAGGCGCGCCGGGTCCACCCCGCGGGCGATGAGGTAGGTGACGACCGCCTTGGCGCGGCGGGCGGAGAGATCGAGGTTCGCGTCGTCTGCGCCGTCGCTGTCGGTGTGGCCTTGCACCTCGATGCGCACCTGCGGGTACTTGAGGAGGACCGCCGCCGCCTCGTTGAGCAGCGGGTACGAGGACGTGGTGATCTCGTCGCTCCCGACCTCGAAGTTGATGCCGCGGATGACGCCGGTGAACTTCGCGAGCTCCTTGGGCGGGGGCGGCGGCGGGGCCGGGCGGTCGTCCGGGCAGCCGTCGGTGTCCTCGACGCCGTTGAAGACCTCGGCCTGGTTGGGGCAGGCGTCCTGGAAGTCGGCGATGGAGTCTGCGTCGTTGTCTTGGTCGGGGCAGCCGTCGTTGTCGTTGAACTCGTCCCGGTCCTCGGCGTTGAGCGGGCAGCGGTCGGTCGCGTCGGGGTTGCCGTCGCCGTCGTTGTCGGCCTCGGGGCAGCCGTCCTTGTCTTGCCAGCCGTCCTCGTCCTCCGGGTCGTCCGGGCAGGCATCGGCGGTGTCGGCCACGGCGTCGCCGTCGTTGTCGGGATCCGGGCAGCCGTCCTTGTCGCGGAAGCCGTCCCGGTCTTCGCGTTCGTCGGGGCAGTCGTCTGCCTCGTCGGCGATGCCGTCCTGGTCGTTGTCGGGATCGGGGCAGCCGTCGTCGTCGTCGTGGCCGTCGTGGTCTTCGGCGGACTTGGGGCAGCCGTCGTAGCGGTCGTAGATGCCGTCGATGTCGACGTCCCGGCGAAGCTCGCCGCCGCGGAACGCGAGGGCGCCGGCGGCCTCCCATTGGACGAAGGTGTCCGGCGTGTTGCCGAGGGGCTCGGTGCCGATGTTGGCGAGGGCGCGGAACTCGCCGCGCAGCATCCACGGGCCCCAGATGCGGAAGAACATACCGTAGCCGACGTTGAGCAGGGCGTCGGCGTCGGGGTTGGGCGGAGGCTCGGGCAGGGACTGGGCGTAGATCGGCACGCCGCCGGTGGGCGTGCGGATGTCCCGGCGCAGCGCGCCGCCGCCGGCCACGAAGAAGGGCTGGACGGGGCTGTCCGGCGCGAGCACCAGCAGGACGTCGAAGCGCGGGGTGAGCACCTGATAGGGCTCGGCGCCGTCGCGCGTCTGGCCGCTCATCACGCCCAGCGCGGCCTCCACGGTCCAGTGGCGGTCGATGGTGTAGCCGACGCGCGGCAGGATGGCGGCCGCGTTGCCGATGGATTCGGCGGGGTCCATCCAGATGTAGCCGGCGCCCAAGCTCACCGTGGGGCCGTGGGGCGGGCCGATGGGCCGGGCGGGCGCGGCTGCGTGAGCGGCGAGGCCGAGGAGCAGGAACGAGAACATGTGCGGGGCGTCCTTCGCAGCCGTTGGAACACGAACCCCCCGGGCGGGCAAGCCGACCGGGGGGCCGCGGGAAGCCACCGTGGCGATCAGCCGACGATGCGCTCCTTCAGCGTCTTGCCGGGCTTGAAGGAGACGTAGTTCTTGGCGGCGATGTCGAGCTTCGCCTTCGTGGAGGGGTTGGTGCCGACGCGCGCCTTGCGGGTCTTCACTTCCACGGTGCCGAAGCCGGCGAGGAGGACCTTCTCCTTGGCGACCAGCGTGTTGGAGAGGATGCCGTCGTCGGCGTCGAAGAGCGCGTTGAGGATCGCGGTGGCTTGGACCTGCGAGATCTCAGCCTTCTCGGCGAGCTTCGCCGCCATTTCCTTCTTGTTCATGGGCGTATCCGTCGAAAGAGGGTGGGAGAACTGGGAAATCGCGCGGGGGCCAACCGGCGCGGCGGCCCCCCGCGGCGCATCAGGCGAGGATGCGCTCCTTGAGCGTCTTGCCAGCCTTGAAGGCGACGTACTTCTTCGAGGCGATCTCCATCTTGGCCTTCGTGGCGGGGTTGGTGCCGACGCGGCCCTTGCGGGTGCGGGGCTCCCACGTGCCGAAGCCCGCGAGGAGGACCTTGTCCCCACCCACGATCGCCTCGGCGATGATGCCCGTGTCGGCGTCGAAGATGTGGTTGAGGAGGGCGGCGGCCTTGATCTGGGGGATGCCAACCTTCTCGGCGAGCTGGGCGGCCATGTCCTTCTTGTTCATCGCGCGATCTCCAGAGAATGACGAAGGTCCGGGGGCGGGGGGATGTGGACCCCGGGATCGACCCGTCCCACGGGACGGCGCCCGTTAGCCGGTTGCCCGGCCCGTGAAAAGGGGCCACTTGCAGAAAGTCTCGCCAGAGGGAGACTTCCCGCGATCCCCTGATCGGGCAAGTCCGATCAGGCTCGCTAAGTGACTGAAATCACAGGGGGCGCCGCGGAGGCCGCGCCGGGCTACGTCGCCAGGGCCGAGGTGCGCGTGTCCGAGGCTCCTGTCCCGCTGGAATCCCCCTCCTGCCTGCTCTGTGGCGGCACGGACTTCACGCCCGTGCTCACGGGCGTCGAGGATCGCGTTTGGCACAAGCCGGGCCGCTTTACGATCGCCCGCTGCGCCGGCTGCGCCTTCGTGATGACCCGCCCGCGCCCCACGCCGGAGGGCCTCGGCTTCTACTACGCGGAGGCCTACTCGGGCGGCGCCGGCGCCATCGACATGCGCGCCTTCTACACCTCCTGGGTGGGCCGCCTCGTCAACCGCTACCGCCTCGTCACCATCGAGAAGGTCCGCAAGCCGTCCGCAGACGACCACATCCTCGACGTCGGCTGCTCGCAGGGCTTTTTCTTGCAGGCCGCGCGGGAGGCCGTCGGCTGCCGCACGTCCGGCATCGATCTCGACGCCGGCAGCATCGCGCTCGCGGTGGACCCGGCGGCCTGCGCGTACCACACGGGCCGCCTCGTGGACTGCACGCTCCCGGAGGGCGCCTTCACGGTCGTCACCTTCTTCGAGTGCCTCGAACACGAGACGGACCCGGTGGGCGCCTTGCGCGCGGCCCGCCGCGTTCTCGCCCCGGGCGGGCTCTGCGTGGTGGAGGTGCCCAACTTCGGCTCCCCGTGGCGGCGCGTCTTCGGCCGCAGCTGGATGCCCCTCCTCATCCCGCAGCACCTCTCCCATTTCACGCAGCCCACCCTGCGCGCCGCCCTGGAGCGCGCGGGCTTCGAGGTCGTGCACCAACAGACGATGCTCTTCCCCATCGAGATGACGGCCAGCACCGGCATCTGGCTCGGCCGCCTGCTCGGGTTGCGCCCGGTGCCCGCCGCCGATCGCGGCGCCGGCCGGAAGCTCCTCGACGCCGCGATCGGCCTCCTGTTGACCGTGCTCTTCTGGACCGTCGAGGTCCCCACCCAGTTCTGGCTGCGCGTGTTCGGCCTCGCCGGCCACCAGACCATCATCGGGCGTCGCCCCGCCGCCGGCTGATCGCCCCGGCCAGTCTTGCTGGCGCTTGCCGCCCCTCATGGTCCGCGCGGCCGGTGCCGTAAGGGCGAGGGAACGGCCGCCCCCCCGGCCCGCGGAGGCACCCCATGGCGATCCCCACCCTCATCGGTCTCCTCAGCGTCCTCGGTGCCGCCGCCGCCAACACCCCGCCCGCCGCCCCCGCCGAGGGCGAGCCGCCGGTGCCGGACCTCAGCGGTGCCGTGGAGCCGGAGACCGCGGACGGCGCGTTCTTCCGCTTCCTCAAGCCGCTGCGGGTGCGTCTCCCGCAGAACCCCTACGGCAGCATCGACTTCACGGCCTACACCCTCGAGCCCGGCGAGGTTCGCCTTGGTCTCGCCAGCGTGCACGTCGGCGTCGCGCCCCGCGTGCAGCTCGGCACCGTGCCGGTGCTCGACGTCCTCGGCGTCTACAACGGCTCCGCCAAGCTCAACCTCGTGCGCGTCGGCCCCGTGGACCTCGCCCTCCAGGGCAGCCACTACCAGCTCCCCATCGCCGGCTTCGTCGGCCGGCAGACCAACCTCGGCGGCATGGCCTCCGTTCAGGTCGTCGGCGGCTGGTCCATCCACGCGGGGGCCACCTACAACCTCCTCGCGGCCGACGGCGCGCCCGACCTCACCGACCTCCCGCCCGCCCTCCTCGCGGCCACAGGCGGCGCAGACCTCGAGAGCGCCAACAACGCCATCCGGCAGTTCGCCGGCCAGACCGCCGTGGACACCACCGCCCGCGCCGTCACGGTCAAGGTCGCCACGGATGTCCGCTTCAACCGCCGGGACAGCCTCGTGCTCCAGGGGCAGGCGATGGTCTGGGGCGGCGTCCAGAGCGAGGGCGAAGAGGCCATCCCGCCGATCCTCGGCCTCGACGAAGCGCTCGCAGACCGCGAAGGGCAGATCCCCGTCCAGGACACCTACGTCGCCTCGGTCGCGTGGCAGATGCAATGGAAGCGCGCCGAGCTGCGCGTGGGCGCGGGCGTCAGCTCCGTCCCCGGCGCGTGGCTCGTCCAGAGCACCGACTTCGCCTGGCGCTTCGGCGGCAAGACCAAGCGCGAGGAGCGCAAGCTGCGCGGGGCCTGGCGCGACAACAAGCGCCTCATCGAAAAGTCCGAGCGCCGGCAGCAGGCGCCCGAGACGGCGATCGGCCGGGGAGCGCTCGCGCCGGCAGGCTGAGGCCCGGCGGGCGCGTGGCCGGCCCAGCCGGGTGAGGGCATCGGGGGACAGGGGAAACCGACGGTTTCCCCCGTAACGCCCCCTTCCCTGGCGCGCGCGGAGGGGCCACCGCG
>JBEIVK010000995.1:0-1555 GCA_040373935.1 Alphaproteobacteria bacterium | reverse complement strand
CTTTCACCGTTAGGCTGCGGGCATGCTCCCCCGCGCCTCGTCGTCCGCCGTCGGCCTGCTGCTCGTCGCCCTGTTCGCCGCTGCGCCGCCGGCCCACCCCGGTGCCGCGCACGCGGCCGAGGCAGCCCTGCGCGCCGAGGACGTCATCGCCCAGGCACGCGCCGCCCAGCGGGTGGACCGCAGCGTGCAGACGGTCGAGATGACGCTGGAGGGCAAGGGCCCGCCGCGGGTGCGCGCCTTCGAGCTGCGCGTGCGCCGGGACGCCGATGGCCTCGTCCGCTCGTGGACGCGCTTCTCCGCCCCGGCCGACGTGGCGGGCACCCAGCTCGTCATCGTGGACCACCCCTCCCGCGCCGACGAGCAGCTGCTCTACCTGCCAGCCCTCCAGCGCACGAACCGCATCGCCGGCAAGGCGCGCAGCGGCGCGTTCATGGGCAGCGACTTCGCCTTCGAGGACTTGGAGATCTCCGGGGCCGAGGCCGCCAAGCACACGCTGCAGAGCGAGTCGGCCGCGGCCTGGGTCATCGAGACGGTCCCGGGCCCGGACAGCAGCTACGGGCGCCTCGTGGTCACCGTGGACAAGGGCGACAAGCTGCCCCGAAAGGTGCTGTTCCACGACAAGGCCGGCGCGCACATCAAGACCCTCACCGTGGCCGAGGTCAAGCTGCAGGACGGCGTTCCGGTGCCGGTCTTGTCGGTCATGGAAGACCACCGGAAGTCCACGCGCACCCGCCTCACCGTCAAAAGCGTTCGCTTGCAGGTCCCGGAGAGCGACGTGCCAGACGAGCTCTTCACCGCCGCCGGCATGGAGCGCCGCCGCTGAGCCCGTCCCTGCTGTTCCTCGCTGCGGGAGGCGCCGCCGCCGCGGAGCTGTCGGCCCGGGTCGCGCCCTCCGTGCTGGTGGACCTCGCGGCAGACCATCCCGCCGAGCAGACGGTCGAAACCTGGCTTCGCGCCGACTTCGCGCTGGAGGAGCGCCGCCCGGACACCACCCTGCGCGCCGCGCTCTGGGCGGACCACGCCGCCCGCTGGGCCCCGGGCGTCCCCGCCGAGGCCGAGCTCTGGCTGCGGCCCGGGCCCACCGGTCTGCAGCACCGCGCCGGCCCATGGACCATCGAGGCCGGCCATCTCGTGCCCCGCCGCGGCCGCCTGGACCTCCTCCCCGCCGCCGACGTGCTCGTCGGGCGGGACCTGCGCGCCGGCCCCGCCACCCCCCTCGGCCGCTTGCGCCAGCCCACCCTCCTCGTCAACGTGCAGCGCGCCCTGGGCCCGGCCCGCCTCGCCCTGCACGTGCAGCCGGTCAGCGCGATGGACCGCCCGGCCTTCTTCGGCACCGACTGGGCCCTGCTCCCCCCCGCGGTGTTCGCAGACCTGCAGCGCAGCCTCCCCGCCCGCGCCACAGACCCGCTGGTCGGCCCCCTGCTCGCCGAGGCCGGGGGCGCGCTGCTCGCGGGGCTCGACGCCGCCAACGCCGATAGCCGCGCCGCCCTGGAGGCCGCTCTGCTCGCCGGCGGGCCGGACGCCGCCACCGGGGCCCGCGCCGAGGCCGTCGCCG
>JBEIVK010000713.1:0-2444 GCA_040373935.1 Alphaproteobacteria bacterium | reverse complement strand
GCGCCCACGCCGCCCGCGGCCACACGGGCGGTCAGGCCGCCGCCGCCGCGGTGCGCGCCTTGCTCACGGGCAGCCAGCGCGTCACCCCCGGGCGCGCGCCCGACGCCTTCTCCATCCGCTGCGCGCCGGCCGTGCTGGGCGCCGCCACCAGCGCGCTCGCCCAGGTCGAGGCCACCGTGACCGCCGAGATCCGCGGCGTCTCTGACAACCCGCTGCTCTTCGCCGCCGACGGCGCGGGGCCCGGGGCCGGCGAGTGGGTCGAGGCGGGCAATGTCCACGGCGCCGAGGTCGCCCTCGCGATGGACGTCCTGCGCGTGGCGCTGGTTCCGGTCGGCAGCGCCGCCGAGCGCCGCGCCTTCCGGCTCACCTCGGGTGACCTCACCCCCGGGCTGCCGACGATGCTCGTCCCTGGCACCGGCCTCAACAGCGGCTTCATGCTCGCCCAGTACACGGCGGCCTCCCTCACGAGCGAGATGAAGGGCCTCGCCCACCCGGCCAGCGTGGACAGCATCCCCACCGTCCAGCACCACGAAGACCACAACTCCATGGCTCCCATCGCCGCCCGCCTCGCGCTGCGCAGCGTGGACTGCCTCGCCGACGTCGTGGCCATCGAGCTGCTGCTCGCGGCGCAGGCCTTGGACCTCCGCGCCCGCCAGGACGGCCTGCCGTTGCCGCCCGCCCTCGCCGCCGCCCACGCGCGGCTGCGCACCGAGATTCCCTTCTGGGCCGACGACGGCGTGCTCCACCCGCTGCTCGTCGCGGCGGGCGCCTTTGTGCGCAGCGGCGTCCTCACGGACCCCGCGCCCATCCCCTGGTGAGCCCGTCCGCCCTGCCGCCGGCCTGGACGCTCTACCTCCTGGAGAGCGCGGCGGGCCGCACCTACGCCGGCATCACGATCGACCTGCCGCGCCGCCTCGCGCAGCACAACGGCGAGCGCCCGGGCGGGGCCCGCGCCACCCGGGCCGGCCGTCCCTGGTCCGTGCGTGCCGCCTGGGGGCCGTACCCCACCCGCGCCGCCGCCTCCCGCGACGAGCGCCGCCTCAAGGCCCTGCGCGGCCCGGCCCGCGCCGGCTTCAGCCCGGCCGAGGCCCTGGGGGCGGCGCCTCACACACCCGGTTGACGCCTGCGCGCACCAGCGGCGCGCACACGAGGCTGGTGGGCACCGCGATGCCCGTGCCGAGCACCCACGCGCGCAGCCAGCGCTCAAGGAACCCCGCGTCCAACCCCGTGTTCGCCGCGGTCATCACCAGGCTCATCACGGTGCCCATCGCCAGGGCCATCCCCACCGCAAAAACCACCGGCGCGAAGGCCAAGGGCAGCCGCTTCATCGTCGCCTCCGCCCCCTCTCTCGCCCGGCGGGGCGCCCCGCGCTACGTCCGGCCCATGGCCGCCGACACGCTCACCCTCCCGCTCCCCGACGACTGGCACGTCCACCTGCGCGACGGGGCGGCCCTCGCCACCACCGTCCCGGCCACCGCCCGCACCTTCGGCCGCGCCATCGTCATGCCCAACCTGCGGCCCCCCGTGCGCACCGGCCCCGAGGCCGACGCCTACCGCGCGCGCATCGCCGCCCACATCCCGCCGGGCAGCGGCTTCTCCCCGCTGATGACCCTCTACCTCACCGACACGAGCGACCCGGCGGCCGTGGTCGCCGCCTTTGCCGCCGGGCAGGCCGTCGCCGTCAAGCTCTACCCCGCGGGTGCCACCACCCACTCCGACGCCGGCCTCACCGCCATCCGCAAGGCCGACGCCGTGCTGCACGCCATGGAAGAGGCCGGGATGCCCCTGCTCCTCCACGGCGAGGTCACCGACGCCGCGGTCGACATCTTCGACCGCGAGGCCGTCTTCGTCGACACCGTCCTCGCCCCGCTGCTGCAGCGGCACCCGCGCCTCAAGGTCGTGCTCGAGCACGTCACCACCGCCCACGCCATCGCCTTCGTGCTCGACGGCCCGCCCACCCTCGCCGCCACCCTCACGGCCCACCATCTCCTCGTCAACCGCAACGCCATGTTCCAAGGCGGCCTGCGCCCCCACCACTACTGCCTGCCCGTGCTCAAGCGCGAGCGGGACCGCGCGGCCCTGCTCGCCGCCGCCACCAGCGGCCACCCCCGCGTCTTCCTCGGCTCCGACAGCGCCCCGCACGAGACCACCACCAAAGAGTCCGCCTGCGGGTGCGCCGGCTGCTTCACCGCCCACGCCGCCCTCGAGCTCTACGCCGAGGCCTTCGACAGCGTCGGCGCGCTCCACCGGCTGCCCGCCTTCGCCAGCGAGAACGGCCCCCGCTTCTACGGCCTCCCCGTCAACCCCGGCACCGTCACCCTGCGCCGCGAAGAATGGCCCTCTCCCGGCGCCGTTCCCTACCTCGGCGGCACCCTCACCCCCTGGCGAACCGACGCGCCCCTCCGCTGGCGCGCCACCCGCGACACCCCGCCGGCCTGAATCGG
>JBEIVK010000917.1:0-1710 GCA_040373935.1 Alphaproteobacteria bacterium | reverse complement strand
CGCCGGTGCGACCGGAGGGAGCACGGAGGCGCGGCTGCGCCGACCCCAGAGGACGCCCGAAGGCGGCCCTGCCGCCGCCGCGCCCAGCCTCAGTTGAGCGAGCGCAGGTTGCGGATGGCCGCCTTGGCGACCGCGTGGTTCTTGTCGAGCTTGAGGATGCGCTCGTACTGGCCGATCGCGTTGATGCGCAAGTCCAGCGCGGTGTAGACCTCGCCCAGCGCGTTGAGGATTTCGAGGTTGTCGGGCGCGCGGATGACGGCTTCGCGCAGGTGCTTCAGCGCGAGCTTGCGATCCGGCTCCTCGCCCTTGAGGATGTACTGTGCAAGCCGGTAGTAGGCGCGCGCGTCGTCGATGCCGTAGTCGACGGCGAGCTGGTACTGCTCGCGCGCCTGGGCCGCCTGGCCGTAGGACTCTGCGTTTTCGGCTGCCTGGAAGAAGGTGCGCGCCTGGATGCGGCGTGCGTCCTTGGCGACCTTGTCGTGCAGGGCCTTGTACTCGTCGTTTTTCGGGTCCAGAGACAGCGCGAGGGCGAGCAGCGATTGTGCCTTCACGGGGTTGTTGGACTCGGCGTCGGCCTTGCCGGCGAGGTAGTATTGCCGGGCCTTTTTGAGCCGCTCCACCATCTCGGCCTTCAGCCGCTGCACGGCCGCGGAGCTGGCCCGAGGGGCGCCGGTGGCGCTCGCTTGCTCGGCGGCGCGGGCGCGGGCGGCGGCGAAGGGGTCCTCGGAGCGGGCGCGGCCGTCGCTGGTGCCCGTGGGTGCAGCCGGCCGCGGCGAAGAGGCGCCGGCGAAGGGCTGTGAGAGCTCCCAGGCGGTGCGCTCCGCGTCGTTGGTGAGGATGCGGTACGCCTCGGTGATGGCCAGGAAGACCTTGTCGATGCGCGGGCCGTGGGCGCCGAGGTCCTTTCGGAAGAAGCGGTCCGGGTGCCAGGAGCGCGACAGGTTGTAGTAGGCGGCCTGCACGGCCTTTTTGTCGGCGCGCAGCGGCACGCCGAGCAATGCGGCCCAGTCGTTGCGCGCGGCGGCTTCGGCCAGGCGGTCGAGCTCGGCCAGCTCAGTCGGGGAGAGGACTTCGGACATGGACGGATCGTCGGCGCGGCGGGCGCTGGCGTCAAGGGGGGGACTGGCGGGCCCGCGGGTGGGCTGCGCGGTAGACGCGCAGCAGGTGCGCGACATCGACCTGCGTGTAGCGCTGCGTCGTGGACAGGCTCTCGTGCCCGAGCTGCTCCTGGATCGCGCGCAGGTCTGCACCGCCGGCGAGCATGTGGGTGGCGGCGGCGTGGCGGAGCGTGTGGGGATGCACCCCATCCTCGCCGGCGAAGCGCCCGGCGTCGTGGACGATTTGCCATGCCGAGCGCGTGCTCAAGCGGCCGCCTGCGCGGTTGCGGAAGACGGCGCCCTCGCCGCTGCCAGCGGCGCGCCACGCGTCGAGCGCGTCGGCGCACGGCGGGCCAAAAGGGACGACGCGCTCTTTGTCTCCCTTGCCGGTGACGCGCACGAGGCGGGCCCCGAGGTCCACGGCGTCCCAGTCGAGCCCGACCGCTTCGGACACCCGCAGGCCGGCGCCGTAGAGCAGCTCCAGGAGGGCGCGATCGCGCAGGCCGAGGCGGCCGCCGTGCGGGGGGGCCTCGACGATCGCGGCGGCGGCCGGCACCTCGAGCGTGTCGGGCAGCGTGCGGGGGACGCGGGGCGCGCGCAGGCGCTTGGCCGG
>JBEIVK010000493.1:0-3528 GCA_040373935.1 Alphaproteobacteria bacterium | reverse complement strand
TGCGGGCTGCTGCGGGGGCCGGCGCCACCTCGGGCGGAAAGGCGACGCCCGCCGCCCGCAACCGCGCGATCTCCTCCTGCACGTCGGCCCGCCCGAAGAAGCCCCGCACGCTGCGGGCCACCTCGGGCCCCACGCCGTCCACCGCGGTCAACGCGGGCTCTTCGGCGATGAGCAGGGCGTCGATGGTGCCGAAGGCCGCCGCGAGATCCCGCGCGGTGCGCTCGCCCACGAGCGGGATGCCGAGCGCGTAGAGCACCCGCCAGAGCGGCCGGCCAAGGCTGTCGTCCATCGCGGCGCGCAGGTTGGCCGCGCTGCGCTCACCCATGCGGTCCAGACCGGCGAGGGTGTCCACGCGGAGCCCGTAGAGGCCCGAGGGAGCCGTGACGAGGCCGCGCCCAACAAGCTGCACGACGAGCTTCTCGCCAAGGCCCTCGATGTCCATCGCGAGGCGGCTGGCGAAGTGCTGCAGCCGCGCCTCGAGCTGCGCCCGGCAGCCGAAGCTGTTGGGGCAGCGAATCGTGACCTTCTCCGGCTCCTTCGGGTTGCCCTCGCGCACCAGCGGGGTGCCGCACACGGGGCACGCCGGCGGGTACGCCGCGAGCGGCCGAACCTCGCGCCCGTCTTCGGGGACCACGGCCTCGACCCGCGGGATGACCTCCCCCGCGCGCAAGACCTCGACCAAGTCTCCCACCCGCAAGCCGCCCAGATACTCGGGCTTGTCGCGCATCTGCGACTCATTGTGCAGAGTGGCGTTGCGCACCGTGACGCCCCCGACCCGCACGGGCTCGAGCACGGCCACCGGCGTCACCACCCCGCTGCGGCCGACGCCGAAGTCCACCCGGGCCAAGCGCGTGCGCGCCCGGGGCGGCGGGTACTTGAAGGCGGTCGCCCAGCGCGGGCTGCGGGTCACGAAGCCGAGCGCCTCCTGCACGGCCACGGCGTCCACCTTGACCACCGCGCCGTCGATCTCGTAGTCCAAGCCGTCGCGGTCTTCGCCCAATCGGGCGATCTCCTCGGCCACCGCCGCGAGCCCCGCCACCCGCCGGTTGCGGGGGTTCACCCGAAAGCCGAGCGCCTCCAGCCGCGCGAGGTTGTCCCAGTGGGCGTCTCCGTTCAGGCCCTCGCCGGCGCTGTGCGCGACGAAGAACAGCGGCCGGCCGGCCGCGGCCGACGGGTCCAGCTGGCGCACGGTGCCCGCCGCCGCGTTGCGCGGGTTCTCGAAGGGCTTGTCGCCGGCAGCAGCCCGGGCGGCGTTCATGGCCTCGAAGCCCGACAGCGAGAACAGCACCTCCCCCCGCACCGACAGCGTGCCCGGCGCGGGCGCCGCGAGGCGCAGCGGGACGGTGGGCACGGTGCGAAGCGTGTGCGTCACGTCCTCGCCCGTCTCGCCGTCGCCGCGCGTGCCCGCCCCCACGAGCACGCCGTCCTCGTAGACCAGCTCGATCGCCAGGCCGTCGAGCTTCGGCTCCACGACGTACACGAAGGCCGCCGGCTCCGCCGCGCCCGCCTTGCGCAGCTCGCGCCGGTTGCGCTCTTCGAAGTCCGCGAGCTCCTCGACCGAGAAGGCGTTGGCCAAGGACAACATCGGCCGCGCATGCGGGAAGGGGCGCAGCGACGCGATGGGCGGGCCGCCGACGCGCGTGGTCGGGCTGTCGGCAGGGCGCAGCTCCGGGAAGCGGGCCTCCAGCGCGTCCAGTTCGTGCAGGAGCAGATCGTACTCGCGGTCCGAGATCTCGGGAGCGCCCCGCACATGGTACAGGTGCGCGTGGCGGTGCAAATCCGCCGCGAGCGCCTGCATCCGCGTGGCGGCGGCGTCGCGGCCCAGGGCCTCCCAGGCGGCGCGGCGGGCGGCGAGGTCGGCGGGTTCGGCGAAGGTCACGGCGGCTCCGGGGCAGGCGCCTCCGCCTATCCTGGCCGCGCGCGCCGATCCGCGCACGCCCGCCTCAAGGTTCCGCCATCCGGGACGACCCGGGGTCTGAGGTCGCCCCGATGTCGAACGCCGCGCGACGCAGCCACGAGGTTCGCCTCCCCACCCCGCCGCTCACGCTCGCCCGCGTCATCCGCATCGCGGGCGATCCCGGCCGCCCGCTGCGCGACCTCGGCCTCGTCTGCGCACAGGACCCGGGGCTCACCGTGGAGCTGTTGCGCCTCGCCAACACCGCCCGCGAGGGCGCCACGGACCCCGTCCGCAGCGTGCCCGCCGCCGTCGTCAAGCTCGGCGCCCGCGCCGTCCGCGCCCACGCCATCGCGTACTCGGTGCGCACCGCGCTGTCCGGCTTCCGCACCGGCGGCTTCGACGCCGAGCAGTTCTGGGAGGACAGCCTGCGCCGGGCCGCCGCCGCTCGCCTCATCGCCGAATGGACCGCCTACGAGGACCCGGCAGAGGCCTTCGCCGTCGGGCTCGTGCAAGACCTCGGCACCCTGTTGCTCGCCATCCAGCAGCCCGAGCTCGGCGAGCCGCTGCGCAACCTCCGCATCCGCCCGGGCCAGACGCGCCTGGAGGCCGAGCGCGTGCTGGGCGGTCTCGCCCACCCCGCGGTGTTCGCGGAGTCCTCGCTGGCCGGGATGATGCCGGACGACCTCCTGTTCGCGGTCGCGCACCACCACCGCCCGCCCGCCGGCGACACCCGCGCACACCGCCTCGCCCGCATCGCCGGGGCCGCCGACCTCCTCGCCGACCTCGTGCAGGCCATCCCCAAGGACGTGGTCATCGGCCGCGCCCAGGACGGCCTCCGCGGCATCGGCATCGACCTCGGCCCCGCCGCCCTCGTCGCGCGGCTCGGCGCCACGATGTCCGACCTCGGCGCCGAGCTTGCCATCCCGCTGGGCCCGCAGCCCACGCTCGAGGAGGTGCTCGCCCAGGCCCGCGCCTTGATGGACCAGCTCGGCGCGGAGCAGGCCGCCCGCACCGAGCGCCTCCAGCGGCGCTTGGCCGACACCGAGGCCCAGGCGCGCACCCTCGCCGACACCAATCGCCAGCTCAGCGCCCTCGCCCTTCGCGACCCCCTCACCGGCCTCGCCAACCGCCGCCGCCTCGACGACGCGCTCCACGCCGTGGTCTCCGCCGCCGACCGCCGGGCCCTCGGCGTGCTCGTCGTCGACATCGACCACTTCAAGCGCGTCAACGACACCCACGGCCACGCGGCCGGCGACCTCGTCCTCCAATCGGTCGCCCAGCGCCTCTGCGCGGCCGTCCGGGGGTGCGACCTCGTCGCCCGCCTCGGCGGAGAAGAGTTCGTCATTCTCCTCCCCGACTGCCACCCCACCGCCGCGCAGGTCGTCGCCGAGCGCCTGCGCGCCGCCATCGAAGCCAGCCCCGTCCCCCTCCAACCCACCGCCATCCACGTCACGGTCAGCGTCGGAGCCGTGCTCTCCACCCCGGGCGATCGCCGGGGCCCCGCGGCGCTGCTCGACGCCGCAGATCAAGCGTTGTACGCCGCGAAAGGCGGCGGCAGAAATCAGGTCCGCTGGCACACCGAGTCCGACGGGCTGCCGGCGGCCCCCGCCCAAGGCGGCCCCTCCACGCGC
>JBEIVK010000534.1:0-3324 GCA_040373935.1 Alphaproteobacteria bacterium | reverse complement strand
CCGCCCCCACCGCCGCTGCGCGGCGCCCTCTGGCCCCGGTGGCGCGGTGGCCCCGCCGCCGGCGCCGGGCTCAACCGGCCCCCAGCAGCCCCCGCCCGAAGCCGTGCACCGCCGCCAGCGCCGCCCCGTCCAGCCTCCGGAGCTGCCCGCGGCCGCCCCACACGCGGACCCCCTCGGTCAGCCCCTGGTACACGCTGGCGACGACCCCGAAGGTGCGCGAGCGGTCCCGCGGCCAGCGCGCCGCCGCGGCCACCGCGTCGAGCCCGCCGGCGCCCACCGCGCTCCGCGCCTGCCAGCGGCCGGCGAAGTCGAGGTCTGCCAGGAAGTGCAGCTTGTCGCGGTTGCAGCCGGGGTGGGCCAGCACGAGGTTGTCCAGCCCGTCGTCCGGGTAGCGAGACCACGGGAGGAAGTGGTCCACCTCGGCGCGCTGCGGGCCCAGGGCCCCGCCACAGTAGAAGCAGCGCCCGGCCTGCAGCTCCTGCAGCGGCGCGCGCAGGCGGGACAGGCCCGCGCGCGCGGCCCCGAACAGGAAGTCGTCCAGCTCGGCGTCTTCGAGCCGGTTGAGGGCCCGCACCTTCGCCATCCAGTGCTGCTGCACCAGCGGCCGCAGCACGGCGGCCAGCGCGACCAGCGACTCGGCCGCCCCCGCGACGAAGCGCACGCGGTTGTCGAAGGCGCTGGGCTCGCCGCGCTGGTAGCGCCGCACCGCGCCCGCCGCGATGTCTTCCCCCCACGCGATCTGGTACAGGAAGCGCTCTTCGCCGCCGCCGACGCGCTGCAGCCGCGGCAGCGGCATCGCGATGAGCGTCCACTCCACTGCGTGCAGCAGGGCGGTGTAGTCCGCGGGGGCGCCGGGGCCGGGGCGCGGCGGGGCCACGAGATCTCCGTGCTGAGAACGAAAGGCACGGATGGCGTCGGGGATCGCGGTGCTCGGGTTGCTGCTCTGGCGCAGCACGTCCTCCCCGCGGAAGGGCCGCACTTGGGGCCAGTACAGCTCCACCACCCGCCGCGCGAGCTGCGCCGTCGTCACCGAGGTGGGGGGATGCCCCGCCTCCACGCACAGGTCGATGAGCGCGAGCAGCACGGCGTACTTGTAGGTGGCGGTGAAGCCGCCCTGGGCCAGTACCTGCAGCAGCTTCTCCAGGAAGGGCAGCGTCACCGGCCGGTCCAGTAGTCGGCCCGCTCGGGCAGCACCCACCGCACGCCGCCCCGCGGGTCTGCGCGGTCCCCCCGGTAGCGCGGGATGACATGCACGTGCAGGTGCGGCACGGTCTGCCCCGCCGCCGCGCCCGCGTTGAAGCCCACGTTGTAGCCGTCCGGCCGGTGGCTCTCGTCGAGGGCGGCCTTCACCGCGTTGACCAGCGCCATCACCGCCGCCTGCTCCTCGGCCGTCGCGTCGAACCAGGTCTCGACGAGGCGCCGCGTCACGACGAGGGTGTGGCCAGGGCTCACCGGGAAGGCGTCCCGGATGGCGAAGGCCAGCGCGTTGGCCGCGACGTGCGCCGCCTCCGGCCGCGCGAGGAAGGGGCTCTCGCCGGCGTCGGGCGGCGGTGCCCCCGGCGCCACGGCTTTGGACGCGGCCATCGACGACCCTCCCTTCTCCCAGACGGGGACGCGGTATCGCAGGCCGGAGCGGCCCACAAGGCCGGGGCTCGCTCGCCGCCGCCGCGCGTCCGGTGGGGCGGGGTGGGCGTAGCGGCAGGCGCAGGGAGGAGGGGCTCTGCCGCTGTCGAGGGCACGAACGCTGGTGTCGAGGGTGTCCTGGGCGGGGCGGACGCGGGTGGCCTCGGCGATGAGGCCGCCGCGGGCGTGCCGGGCGCCCATGAGGGCGTCGTCGGCGGTGTGGTCGGCGAGGGTGACGGTGTCGGCCGCAGCTGGGACGGCCGGTCACCCCGTGTCCGCCGGGGTCGCGGCGGGGCCGCTCCGTGGGGGCGGGCCGTCCCGCCCCGCCCCCACCGCCGCTGCGCGGCGCCCTCTGGCCCCGGTGGCGCGGTGGCCCCGCCGCCGGGGCCCGGCGGGATGTCCCTGCTGTACGCGCTGCCCGCGGGCGTTCGCGGATGCCCGTGTTCGCCCTTGGGCGGTATTGACCCTGGGAAGAAATGCGGGGACAATTCGGCGACCGCGGAGGGTGCTCCGCGTTGGGGGGTCCGATGGCGGCGCGATGGGCGGTCCTGGCGGGCGTGTGGGGGATGGTCGGCTGCTCGGATCAGCTCCTGGCCAAGCGTCTGTACCCGCCCGAGGTCGCCATCCTCACGCCGGGAGACGGCGCCGAGGTGTGGCGCGGCGCGGCGGCGGAGGTCTCGGCCCGCGTGGACGACCTCTACACCGACGACATCTCCTCCCTGTCGGTCGTCTGGAGCACGGACAACGGGGACATCGCGGGGGCGGGCTGGTCGGCCGATGGCCTCGCCCTCGCGTCGTGGGTGCCCGCGCAGGACGGCCCGGCGCGGGTGTCGGTGCTCGTGGTCGACGCCGACGCCCAGGAGGCGCGAGACGCGGTGTCGCCCGTCGTCGTCGCCAACGCGCGCCCGGCGGTGGAGCTCCTCGCGCCCGAAGCCGGCGAGGTTCTGCGCCAAGACCGCAGCGCCTCGCTCGAGGCCTTCGCCGCCGACGATGGCGGGGCGCCGGCGCTCCGCGTCGCGTGGTCCTTGGACGGCGCGCCCCTCGACGGCTGCGACGCCGAGACGCCCGACGGCGAGATCCGCTGCGTCCAGGGCGGCTGGGCGGTCGCGGGCAGCGGCCTGGAGCTCTGCGTCGTCGCCACCGACGCCCTCGGCCTGGAGGGCGCGGACTGCGCAGTGGTGGACATCACGCCGTGCGCCGACGACGACGGCGACGGCGTGTCCAGCTGTGACGACGACTGCGACGACGGGGACGCGGGGCGCGCGCCCGGCCTCCCCGAGATCTGCGACGGCGTGGACAACAACTGCGACGGCGCGGTGGACGAGGGCGCGCTGCTCGACTTCTACGCCGACGCCGATGGTGACACCTTCGGCGACGCCGCGGCGTCGGTGGCTGCCTGCGCCGCGCCGTCCGGGTACGTGTCCGACAACACGGACTGCGACGACACGCGGGCCTCGGACCACCCGGGCGCCGTTGAGGTGTGCGACACCCGGGACAACGACTGCGACGGCGCGGTGGACGAGGGCTTGCTCCTCGACTTCTACGCCGACGCCGATCGCGACGCCTACGGCGACGCCGCGGTGTCGGTGACGGCCTGCGCCGCGCCGTCCGGGTACGTGTCTGACAACACGGACTGCGACGACACGCGGGCCTCGGACCGCCCGGGCGCCGCCGAGGTGTGCGACACCCGAGACAACGACT
>JBEIVK010000023.1:0-15577 GCA_040373935.1 Alphaproteobacteria bacterium | reverse complement strand
GCACGGGCGCCGGCGCGGACGGCCGCGGCGCAGGCCGCTCCGCGGCGTCGGCCGCGAAAGAGGCGAGGCCGGCCGCTCCGGGGCCCAATCCGCCTTTGCGACGGATCGGCGGGGGCGGCGGGACCTTGTCGGTGGGGCTGGCCATCCGGACCTCAGGGGCGATGGGGATTGAGCGCGAGACGAAAGCCATCGGAGGGGCGGAACCGAATGGCCCGCCGGGGCGGCAGCGCCATGGCCTCGCCGCTGTGCAGGTTGCGCACGGGGCGTGCGCCTTTTTCGTGCACCGTGAAGCTGCCGAAGCCGCTCAATCGCACGGCCTCGCCGTCGACCAGCGCATCAGACCAGACCGCCACCACCTCGGCCACCATCGCCTCGGCGTCCGCGCGGGACAAGCGCAACTTGTGTTGGAGGCGGTCGGCCAGAGCTGCGCGGGTGAGCGTGGCCGGGGAGGGCTCACTCGTCGGTGGAGCCGCCATCCACGGCCTCCTCAGCGGCCACCGCCTGCCAGAGACGGACGGTCAGGGTGTCCGTGCGAAGCTCGCCCTCGGCGCCGACGCTCTCCAGCGTGATCTTGTAGTAGCCCTCGTCGGCGCTGTCGCGCACGAGGTCAAACTCGTCTTCGCCGCGCTCGCCGGAGTCCGCACGAACGGAGGTGCGCTCCACGAGATCTTGGTGGGGGTCGTCCACCACCACGACGATCTCGTGTTGCGTGCCGACGGGCCCACCCCCCGGGCGGACCTCCGCGTACCCGATCTCGACCTCGCCCGTGCTGCTGCGAAGCGAGATGCCGACCGGATCGAGCAGCTCCTCGACGCCCACCTCGATGGAGAGGCGGTCGTCGGAGGCGTTGACCTGCGCCCACGCCGTCTCCTCGTCGCGGTTGCACGCGGCGACGAGGAACAGGACGAGCCAGCCGGCGGGGCGCATCAAGCGGCTCAGGCGATGGCCGCGCGGGCCTTCTCCACCACGGCCGTGAAGGCAGCGGCGTCGTGGATGGCCAGCTCCGAGAGCTGCTTGCGGTCCAGGGCGACACCCGCGGTGTGCACGCCGTGCATGAACTTGCTGTAGGAGATGCCGTGCACCTTGAGGGCGGCGCTCAGGCGCGTGATCCACAGCGCGCGGTACTGCCGCTTCTTCTGCTTGCGGCCGATGTAGGCGTCGCGCTGCGCGTGCATGACGGCCTGGTGGGCCTGACGACGCAGCTTGCCACGGGAGAGGAAGAAGCCTTTCGCCCGCTTGAAGAGCTTGCGAGTGGCGACCTTCTTGAGCTGGGCGCGCTTGATGCGGGCCATGGGAGACTCCGAACGACTTGAGGGGCCGGGTCCCAACCCCAACGGGGCGGTGGCGGCGGTGGGAGAGGCGGGCCGAGCGACCGCGCCGGTGGACTACTTGTGCGGCAGCAGCACGTGCACGTGACGAGCGTCAGCGTCGACCATGATGCCGGCGTGACGCGCCTTGCGCTTCATGTCCTTCGACTTGCTGAACTGGATGTGCCGCATCTTGGCGCGCTTGAACTTCACCTTGCCGGTGGCGGTGAAGGAGAAGCGCTTGGAGGCGCCGCTGTGGTTCTTCATCTTGGGCATGGAAACTCCAGGGACGCCCTACTTGGACTTTTTGGGCGCGAGGATCATGAACATCTGCTTGCCCTCCATCGAGGGCTTGGTCTCGATCAAGGCGAGATCTTCCACGGCCTTGAAGAACTCGTCGCAGCGCTCGTTGCCGATGTCCCGGTGCGCGAGCTCGCGCCCCCGGAAGCGCACCGTGAGCTTGACCTTGTCGCCTTCTTCGAGGAAGCCGCGGGCGGCCTTGAGCTTTACATCGAAATCGTGCTCGTCCGTCTTGGGGCGGAGCTTGATCTCTTTGGTGGAGACGACGACCTGGTTCTTGCGAGCCTGGGCGTCCTTCTTCTTTTTCTCGTACTTGAGCTTGCCGAAGTCGGCGAGCCGGCACACGGGCGGACGGGCGTTGGGCGCGACCTCGATGAGGTCCAGCCCCCGCTCGCGGGCGAGCTCCAGCGCGTCCTCGGTGAGAAACTCACCGAGCTTCGTGCCGTCGTCGTCGATGACGAGGACCCGCGTGACGCGGATGCGGTTGTTCACGCGGGGGCCGCTGGAAGCGGGCTCCTCGAGGGGACGACGAGGCCGGGGGGGACGCCGCAAAGAGACTCCGGGGACGACGAGGGGGGAATCGACCGCCAAGGGGCGAGCCGCACGGCCTTAGCGCCCGCGTGGCCCCATGTCAACCGCCGCAAAGCGGCACATCGATGGCGACGGCCAAATGAAACAGGGGAGAGGGATGATCCCTCTCCCCCGAAGTGGTAGGCACGGGCGGATTCGAACCGTCGACCCCCGCCGTGTCAGGGCGGTGCTCTCCCGCTGAGCTACGTGCCTTCAGCCACCTCCGGCTAACGCAGCGCCTCCCGCCGTGTCAAGGCAGCGGCCCGAGCGCCCGCGAGAGGCCCTCGCCCAAAGCGGCCGCAAGGGCGGATGGCGGCGGTGAATCGCCCCTCAAGCGGGCCACGGAGGTCACTCCCCCGTCCGTGATCCCACAGGGCACGAAGCGCGAAAACAAGTCCAGATCCGGGTCCAGGTTGAGCGCCAGCCCGTGCGCCGTGACCCCCCGATCGAAGTGCAGCCCGATCGCGCAGACCTTGTCTCGCCCGACAAAGACCCCGCGGTGCCCCGGCCGCAGGGCCGCGGCGATCCCCAGTCCGTCGAGCAGCGCGAGGATCACCCCCTCCACGCGCTCCACCACGCCCTGCGGCCCCAGCCCGCGCCGCCCCGCGTCCACCATGAGGTAGCCGACCAGCTGCCCCGGCCCGTGGGCCGTCGCCAGGCCACCGCGCTCCGTGGCCACCACCGGCACGCCGTCCAGCGCCGCGTCCGGGCCGCTCGGGAGCCCCGGCACCGGGCGCCGCCCCGTGGTGATGACCGCCGGGTGCTCCAACAGCCAGATGGCCTCCGGCGCCGCGCGCTCCCGCACCGCCTCACGCCGCGCCCGCATCTCCGCGAGGGCCGCGACGTAGGGCACGAGCCCCCGCCACTCCCACCGAGGGCCGCCGCCCCCGGTCATTCGCGGGACGCCCCGCCAAAGACCGTGCTCTCGCGGTACGCGGACAACCACTCGGCCGCGAACACGCTCAACACCGCCGTGACCGGGATCGCGAGCAGCATCCCCCAGATGCCGAGCAGGCTGCCCCCCACGATCAGGGCGACCATGACCACGAGGGGATGCAAGCCCACCTTGTCGCCCACGATGCGGGGGGTGAGCAGGTAGCCTTCGATGCCCTGCACGACGACGAACACGACGAGCACCTGGATGAGCTCGGCGCCCAGCCCGAACTTCATGAGGGCGAGCACGAGGCTCGCGCCAAGGCCCACCGCGCTGCCGAGGTACGGCACGACGACGAGCAGGCCCGACATCAGACCGATCGGCACGGCGAGGTCGATCCCGACGAGCACGAGCCCCACGCTGTAGAGCGCCGCCATCGCGAGGCAGACGGTGATCTGCCCGCGCACGAAGGCCGACAGCCGCAGGTCCACTTCGCGGGCGACGCGCTCCACCCGGCCGCGGTGCCGCACCGGGACCAAGCCGCCGATGGCGGCGACCAGGCGGTCCCAGTCCCGCAGCAGATAGAACAAAAACACGGGGAGAAGGGTGAGGTTCACCAGCGCGTTGATGAGCCCGAGACCTTGGGTGAAGAGGCCCTCCGCCAGCGTGCTCGCCCCCGCCTGCACGCGCGGGAGGTTCTCTTGGATCCACCGGGGCGCCTGGGTTTGCAAGGCCGCGAGGTCCAGGGTGACCGGGCGGCCGCTCAATCGACTGACCTCGGCCAAGGCCGGCGCGAGGGTGGTGTCCAGGTTGGAGAAGAACGGGGTGAGCTGGGCCGACAGGCGCTCGAGTTGCACCCCCAGCGTGGGGATGCCCACGAGCAAGACGAGCACGACCCCGCCAACGAAAGCGGCGAAAAGCACGCCGATGCCGGACTCCCGGCTCAAGCCGCGGCGCTCCAGCGCGTCCACGAGCGGATCCAGGAGGTAGGCCAGCCCGGCGCTGGCCGCCAGCAGCGCAAACACAGGGCGAAGCAGCCAAAACAGCGCCGCGCCGACCACCACGAAGCTGACCCCCCAGAGCAACCGCTCCCAGCGCCCCCGCGGAGCCGCCAACGGAGGCGCGGAGGGAGCCGCCGGGACCGCCGCCCGCCGCCGCACCACCGGCGCCGGGCTGCTGCTGTGGGCACGCCGCCGCATCAGCGTGGATCCGCGACGATGAGCACGCGGCCTGCCGAGACCAACGCGGGCACCGCAGCGTTCATGCCCGCCGCGTCCCCTGGCGGGAGCAGGAGCCGACACCCGCGCGCGTCGATGACGGTCAGGAACAGGGGGGTGTCGCCGGCACGGGCCCAGCCGCGCGGATCCGCGGGATCTCCCAGGTAGGCGGCGGGCGTCTGCCTCCGGAGGGCCTCGGCAGACACCAGCGCGCCCGAGAGCACGGGGGGGCCGTCCTGCACGCTGATCTCCGGGAGAACACAGGGCTCGAAGTCCGTGCCGCGGGCGTCCACCACGAGCCCCGTCGGGCCGTCGGGCGGCAGCACCGCGGGGGGCGTCGGCGCGCCCGCGGCGTCGAGCACCGGCCGCACCCACTCGCGCAGGTCCAGCCGGGCCGCCATCTCCACGCCTCCCGCATCGGCGCGGTAGCGCGTCTCCTCGATGCGCCAGCGGCCCAGGCCGTCTTCCAGCGCGAGGGCCAGCTCCGCCCCGCCGTCCAGGCGGTCTCCCATCGTTGTGGACGGGTCCACGGGGACCGCGCGGGCGGCAGCGGCCACCCGCGGCTTGAGGCGGTCCAGGGCGTCCTGTTCTTGCATGCGGCGGTCTTTCCAGGCGCCGACCTGCAAATCCGAGGCGCTGCGAACATGGAGCGTGAGGGTGGTCCAGTCCACCTCGCCGCCGCCCACGCGCCGCACCACGGCCGGGAAGCCATCGGCCGGGGAGGGAGAGGCCCACGCCGCACAGCCGGCGGACAGCAGCACGAACCCGAGACCCCTCATCGGAGCGCCACGGCGTCCGGGCGCCGAAAGAAGGCTTCCAAGGACTGCATCAGCGACTCCTCGGCCAACACCGTCATGCTCTTCGACTCCAGGCTCGCCCACGCCTCGCCTCCGACCCGTACATGCAGGATGAGCCTGCTTTTTCCCTGGCTTTTTTGCAGCAGCTTCGAGAGTTCTGTCAAGCGGGGACCCTCGATGTCCTCGGGCTCGGCGTACAGGTGCACCTCGCAGGTGTCCTCTTCGCGGCGCGTGGCCAAGGAGTGGGCCTGATCCGCCAATATCTTGAGGCCGCCGTCTTCGCCGGCCGTCTTCTCCAAGCGGCCGTGCACGAGCACAGGGGTCCCGCCCTCCAAGACCGCCTGGGACCGGGCCCAGGGATCCCGGAAAAACACGCACTCCACCGAAGCGCTCTCGTCTTCGAGCGTGCAGAAGGCCATCGGATCGCCCTTTTTCGTCCGAATCGGCTTGAGCGTGCTCACCATGCCGGCCAGCACGACCTCCTGCTCGTTCTTGCAGTGGATGAGGTCTGCGATGCTGCAGGTGGCGGCCCGACGCACCAACCCGCGGTAGGCCGCGACCGGGTGGCCGGTGAGGAAAAAGCCGAGCGCCTCCCGCTCTTTGTTGAGCTTCACCGCCAAGGGCCACTCACCCGTCGCGGGCAGCCGCACCTGCACCCGGGCCGCGTCGGCCCCGCGCCCGAACAGCGAGGTTTGGCCGGCGTGGCGGTCCTCTTGGGCCCGCTGGGCGGCCGAGATGGCGTCCCCGAGGCCCTCGAACATCGCCTGGCGGGCATGGCCGAAGGAGTCGAAGGCCCCGCACTTGATGAGGCTCTCCAGGACCTTCTTGTTGACGCGCCGGTGGTCGATCTTTTCGAGCACGTCGCCGAAGTCCGCGAAGCGCCCGCCCGGCGCTGCGGCCCGCGCCTCCAGGATGGCGTCCACGGCAGCCTCACCGACGCCCTTCACCGCCGCGAGCCCGTACCGGATGACCCGCCGCCGCCCCACCGGCACGTCGAAGGGCTTCATGGACTCGTTGATGTCGGGCGGGAGGATCTCCAGTCCCTTCCGGCGACAATCGCCGATGTACATCAGCACCTTGTCGGTGTTGCCGGCGTCCACGGACATCAACGCGGCCATGTACTCGGCGCGGTGGTGCGCCTTCAGCCAGGCGGTGTGGAAGGCCACCACGCCGTAGGCCGCGGAGTGCGACTTGTTGAAGCCGTAGCCGGCGAAGAACGCCAAGGTCTCGAAGAGCTCGTCCGCCTTTTTCTCGTCCCGCCCCATGGCCTTCGCGCCGTCGACGAAGGTGGCCTTCTGCTTGGCCATCTCCTCGGGCTTCTTCTTGCCCATCGCGCGGCGGAGCAGGTCGGCGCCGCCCAGCGTGTAGCCGCTGTAGACCTGCGCGATCTGCATCACCTGCTCTTGGTAGACGATGGAGCCGTAGGTCTCCTTGAGGATGCCCTCCAGGCAGTCGTCCGGGTAGGCGATGGGCTTCCGACCGTGCTTGCAATCGATGAAGTTGTCCACCATGCCCGAGGACAGCGGCCCCGGCCGGTACAGGGCGAGGAGGGCGATGAGGTCGTCGATGCAGGTCGGGCGCAAGCGCGTGAGCAGCTCGCGCATTCCGCTCGACTCCACCTGGAACACGCCCAGGCCATCCCCGCGCTGCAGGAGCTCGAAGGTGGCGGCGTCCTCAAAGGGGATGCGCGCGAGATCGATGGTCTCGCCCGTGTTCCGGGCCACCATCGCCACCGCGTCGCGGATTTGGTCCAAGGTCTTCAGGCCGAGAAAGTCGAACTTGATGAGGCCGACCGACTCGGCGGCCTTCATCTCGAACTGCACCACCGGGCCGCCGTCCGCGCCGTCTCGGTAGAGCGGCACATGCTCGACCAGCGGCCGATCGGCGATGACCACGCCGGCGGCGTGCACGCCCGTCTGGCGGGTCATGCCCTCGACGCGCGTGGCCAGCGTGACGATGCGGGCCGTCAGCGGATCCCCATCGATGCGCGCGGGGAAGCTGTCCGCCAAAACAGCCTTCTCCAGCTTGATGCCCAGCTCGTTCGGGACCAGCTTCGCGATGCGGTCTGAGGCGGAGAACTCGAGCCCGACGGCCCGCGCGACGTCCTTCAGCGCGGCCTTGGCCTGCAGCTTGCCGTAGGTGATGATCTGCGAGACCAGACGTTCGCCGTATTTCTTCCGCGTATGGGCGATGACCTCCTCGCGGCGGTCCTGGCAGAAGTCGACGTCGATGTCGGGCATCGACACGCGATCCGGGTTGAGGAAGCGCTCAAAAAGGAGGCCGAAGCGGATCGGGTCGATGTCCGTGATGCGAAGCGCGTAGTTGACGAGGCTGCCCGCCCCGGAGCCGCGGCCGGGGCCCACGGGGATGCCGTGGTCCTTCGCCCAGTTGATGAACTCGGCCACGATGAGCAGGTACGCCGGGAAGCGCATCCCCTCGATGACCTTGATCTCGAAGTCCAAACGCTGGCGGTACTCGGCGTGAAGGGCCTCGGGGATGTCGCGCAGCCGGAGCACCAACCCCTGCCGGGCGTACCACTCAAAGTAGCCGTTCATCGAGCCCGCGCCGGGCGGGCGCGGCGGGATGGCCTCCTCTGGCGTGGGGAGCCCGAAGTCCCGCGGCGGCGGGAATGCCCGGTAGAAATAGGCCCAGTTGGCGTCCGTGTCGGCCGGGGTGTCGGCAGACGGGTCCGGATCTGGAGGGTCCGTCGCCGGGAAGAAGTACGGGGGCGCCGTCTTAAACTTGAAGAAGCAGCGCCGCGCGACGGCCTCCGTGCGATCGATGGCGTCGCCGTCCTCCGGGAAGAGGGCGCGCATCTCGGCTTCGGACTTGAGATACTGCTGGTCGGACGGCAGCGACTGCCGGGCCGGGTCGTCCACCAGCTCGCCGCGGGCCACGGCGTTCAGCAGGTCCAGCGTCACCGCGTCCTCGGGGCGGAGGTAGCGCACGTCGTTGGTGACGACCGTCTCCAGGCCCAGCTCCGCGGCGAGGGAGCGGGCGAGGGCGTTTTGCTCGGTCTGGCCCGGAAAGCCGGTGTCCTGCAGCTCGACGAACAGGTGCGTGGAGCCGAAGATCTCCCGGAGCTGAAGCAGATTGTCACGGGCCAACGCGCGGTCGCCGCGGGTGCAGCGCCCCAGCGGGCCGGCGAGCCCGCCCGTCAAGCAGACGAGCCCGGCCGCATGCTCCCGCAAACGCGCCAGGTCGGTGCGCGGGCGGTAGTGGAGGCCGTCGAAGATGGCGTCCGTGATGAGCCGCGAGAGGTTGCGGTAGCCTGGGACGGATTGATCGGCCGGCTTTCCGCCGACGCCCTCGATCAACAACAGGACCGCGTAGCCACCGTCCCCGGCGTCCGGGCGCAAGCGCGCGAGGCCGTCCGGCCACACCGAGAGCGTCGCGCCGAGGACCGCGCCGATGCCTTTGTCCTTGGCTGCCTTGGCAAACTCGTAGGCGCCGTACAGATTGGCCGTGTCGACGAGCGCCACCGCGGGCATGCCCGCAGCGGCCGCGGCCTCCGCCAGCTCCGCGGGGCCCACCGCGCCATCGAGGATGCTGTACTGCGAACGGCAGTGAAGGTGGACGAACGCCATGGGCCGACCCTATCGCGCGGCCCGCCGGCCATCCCGGACAGAAAATGTCTGATCGGGGCGGAGCCGGGCGATCCTCAATCCGGAGCGAGGCAGATGCGGTTCCGGCCGGACTGCTTGGCGGTGTACAGCGCGGTGTCGGCGCGCTTGTAGAGGGTCGACGGGTCGTCTTGGGGGGTGAGCTCGGCCACGCCGCCCGACGAGGTGACCTGCAACACCACCTGCACCCGCCCATCCGGCCCGAGGATCGGGATGCGCAGCGCGCTCACGCCCTCGCGCATGCGCTCGGCGACCGCCTGGGCGGACTTCTGGTTTGCGCGCTCCAGCAGGATCGCGAACTCCTCGCCGCCGAGGCGCGCCACGATGTCGCCCTCGCGGACGTGCTCGGTGAGGGACGCCGCGACCTGGCGCAGCACCTCGTCGCCCGCCGGGTGGCCCCAGGTGTCGTTGACCTTCTTGAAGTGGTCGATGTCGACGATGACGAGCGAGAGCGGCCGCATGTGGCTGTGCGCCCGCTGCACGTAGTCGGAGATCGCGCGGTCGAAGGTGCCACGGTTGCAGAGCCCGGTGAGCGCGTCGCGCGAGGCGCGGGATTGGAGGTCGAGCAGCTCCCGCTGCTGCGTGGCGACGACCGCCTCCAGGGACTGCGCGCGCTGCGTGGCGTCTTGCAGGCCCTGCCGGAGCTTTTCGTTCTCGGACAGCGCGAGCCGCAGCTTGGAGAGCAGGGCCTCGCGGGCCGCCCGGAGGTCTTCCGGGACGCGCTCGGCGCGCAGGTCGTCGGCCACCTCGGCGATCTGCTGGCCAACGGCGGACCCCGACGCCGACGCCTTGCCCATCTCCGCGGCGAGCTGGCTCAGCAGGCGGGTCATCTCGTCGCGCTCTTCGCGGGCGCGCGCCTGGGCCGGGCCGGCGAGCTGGTGCAGCATCTCCGCCTGTTTGGTGATGCGACGCGCGTCCACCGGGTTGACGGCTTGCGGGAAGCCCTCGACCATCTCCTGGATCGCCGCTGCGAGGCGCGTGTCGCGCACGGCCGCCGCGGCGAGGGCCTGGGCGATCGCCTTGCCCATGACCCCGGCCTCCCGACCGGTGCGCGCGACCAAGTCCGGGTCCTCCCGCAGGGCGCCGGCCTCGTTGCCGGACTGGAGGATGGCGTCCAACTCGCGGTTGAGCCCCGTCGGCATCGGGAACCGGGCGAGCCGCTCCTGGACCCGCTCCACCCGGGACTTCAGCACACCCTGCGCCTTGGCGTGCAAGGGCGCCAGCAGCAGCAGCACGGCATCCCGGAGGATCGTGGAGTCGGCGGAGGGGGAGTCCGGCATGCTCGGGGACGCGTCTCGATTCAGCCAGGCCATGCGATCCTCACGGAACACTACGGCATCGTTGCACAGAGGTTGAGGGGATGAGCGTTCACACGTAAGGCTGTCGAAAGAGAGCGCAATGGACAGCCGCTCAGCAGCGACGCACACGGGGCCGCCGTCGCCGCGCCCGGCGGCCCCGCAGAGGCGTCCCGCCCGGCCCCGCCACGGGGCGCGCAGGGCGGGAGAGCCTCACCGGGCGGGGCCGGCTACTCCGGGCAGGCGAGGCCAGGGCCGAAGTTGCCCACCGTCCACCAGTCGTAGCTGTTGAGGCTGCGGCTGGTGGTGACGTCGCAGACCTCGCCCGTCGACGAGTCGTAGTACACGACGCGCATCGTGGCGTTCGTCGCGCCGTTTCCGTGGTCCGAGTAGTAGTGCACGCGGACCTCGTAGTCCTGACCCACGGCGCTCGGGCGGGAGGTGAAGGTCTCCGGGCCGTAGCCATCGACATCGTCGATGTCGAGATCGCCCCAGGACTGGGACAGGCTGTAGTAGGCGACCTCCTGGCCCCCGCTGTAGATGTGGGTGTCGACGTCGGTGTCGTCCTTGTCCCAGGTGAGGATGGTCAGCATCTCCTGGGCCGGCGGCGCCGCGCGGTCGCAGAACGTGACGGTGTACGACTCGTCCACGCCGTCGAGGGACTCGTCGAGGTCCATCTGCACCACGGAGTAGCCGCCGGTGAGCGTGATGGCCTGGTTCACCTGGCCGTTGCGCATCGGCACAGCGACCGTGCGGAAGGTCGCCGCGTCGCCCGCGCCGAACTGGATGCGGAGGTACGCCTCGGTGGCCGTGGTGTTGGTGGACTCCGCCTGCACCACGAGCACGCTCGGGAAGTCGTCCCCGCACTCGATGTCCGCCTCGGCGTTGGCGGCGGAGGCATCGGCGAAGGTGGTGCTGCCCGTCTTGTCCTCGACGATGAAGCTCGTCCACGCGGAGGCCGGGTCGTCGCCCGCGCCGATGTCGCCGTCGTCTTCGGTGTCGCCGGACTCGCCCGGGTCCGTCTCGTCGGGGGCCGTCGGCTCATCGAGGAGGGGCGCGCAGTTGAGACGGACCGGCCGCGGAAGGGCGAACTCGTCGATGGACTCCCCGCCGCCGACGGTGATGGCCGACTCGGTGGTGACGAGCTTCGTGTTCTCGTCGTAGCCCACGACGTCGGTGGAGCAGACGATGGCCTCGTCCCCGCCGGTGCCGACGAGCACGTAGTAGAGATCCACGCCCACGCCTTCGAACAGGAAGGTGTTGCCGTCGAAGCTGGGGACCAACGGTGCGCCGGCGTCGTCGGTGACCGGGTTCTCCAGCTTCGCGATGTCCACCGCGCCGAGGCAGCTGCCCTCGGAGCCCTCCGGGCAGCCCAGGAGGTTGAAGGCGTCGGGGTTGTCGTCGCGAGAGTAGAGCTGCAGGTCGAAGGACGAGGGGGTGTCGCCGGTGACGACGACCTCGCCGGACACGTTGACCTTGAGCGCGGACTTGACGAGGTCGCAGCCGGCCAGGAGCGGGATGAGGGGGAGCGCGGAGCGGATGCGCATGATGGGTCTCCTCCGGGGTGTGCACGCCCGGTTTCCGGGCGGCCCCTAAGCAAGAGGCCGCCGGGCGGCAACGCCGGGCGGCCCCAGGACGACAAGACCCCGGTGCTTCTTCAGTAGCGGTAGTGATCCGCCTTGAAGGGCCCCTCGACCGGCACGCCGATGTAGGCGGCCTGCTCGGCGCGGAGCACGGTCAGGCGCGCGCCGAACTTGTCGAGGTGCAGACGGGCGACCTTCTCATCGAGGTGCTTCGGCAGCGTCACGACCGTCGGCGCCTGCCCGCCCGGATGGGCGAGCTGGTTGAGGCCGTAGGCCTCGGCGTTGGCGTGCAGCTCGAGCTGCGCGATGGTCTGGTTGGTGAAGGACGCCGACATCACGAGGGACGGGTGCCCCGTCGCGCAGCCGAGGTTCACCAGGCGGCCCTCGGCGAGCACGATGATGCTGTGGCCCTTGCCGCCGGGGCCGTGCGTCGTGTCGCGGAAGCGCCACTCGTGCACCTGCGGCTTGATGAGGATCTTTTCGACCAGACCCTCGGCCGCCAGCCGCTCGAGCCCGGCCATGTCGATCTCGTTGTCGAAGTGCCCGATGTTGCACACGATGGCGTTGTGCTTCATCTGGCGCATGTGCTCGACCGTGATGATGGCCTTGTTGCCGGTGGCCGTCACGAAGATGTCGGTGTCGGCCACGACGTCCTCGATGGTGACGACGTCGATCCCCATCATGCAGGCCTGAAGCGCGCAGATCGGGTCCACCTCGGTGACCTTCACCTTGGCGTACTGCCCGACCAGCGACTGCACGGAGCCCTTGCCCACGTCGCCGTAGCCCAGCACCAGCGCGCGCTTGCCCGCGATGAGGACGTCGGTGGCGCGCATGATGGCATCCACGAGGGAGTGCCGGCAGCCGTAGACGTTGTCGAACTTGGACTTCGTCACGCTGTCGTTGACGTTGATCGCCGGGAAGAGGAGGGTCCCCGCCTGCATCCGCTCGTAGAGGCGGTGAACGCCCGTCGTCGTCTCTTCGGAGACGCCGCGCACGGCACGGGACATCTCGGTGAAGAAGGTGTCGCCCTTCTCCGCGCGGACGGCGTGCAGGAGCTCCAGCACGATGCGGAACTCGTCGCTGTCGGCGGAGGACGGGTCCGGGATGGTGCCGGACTTCTCGTACTCGTGGCCGAGGTGCAGGAGGAGCGTGGCGTCGCCGCCGTCGTCGAGGAGCAGGTTGGGGCCCGAGCCGTCCGGCCAGATGAGGGCCTGCAGCGTGCACCACCAGTACTCGGCCCGGGTCTCGCCCTTCCAGGCGTAGACGGGCCCGCCGGCGGGGGCCGGGGGGGTGCCGGTGGGGCCGACGACGGTGGCCGACGCCGCGTGGTCCTGCGTGGAGAAGATGTTGCAGGAGACCCAGCGCACATCGGCGCCGAGGGCGGCGAGCGTCTCGATGAGGACGGCGGTCTGCACGGTCATGTGCAAGCTGCCCATGATCTTGGCGCCGCGCAGGGGCTGGGCGCCGGCGTGCTCATCGCGGAGGGCGGCGAGGCCCGGCATCTCGTGCAGGGCGAGCTCGATCTCCTTGCGGCCGAAGCGCACCGTCTCGGCCGAGAGATCCGCGACCTTGTGGGCCAGCGGAGAGAACACCGGGAGGCCGGTGTCGAGGAAGGTGGGGACGTGCAGGCGCGCGACGCTCATGGAGACCTCCGAGGGAGCCTTCATCCGCTTATCCGGATAAACGGATGAAGCAACCACCGCGCGCCGGGGCCCGATGCTTCCCACCTCCCCTCCCCTCACCGCTCGGCTCGACGCCCTCGGCGATCCGCTTCGGCTGAGGATCCTCGGCCTCCTCTCTCGCGTCGAGCTGGGCGTGGGCGAAGTGGTGCGGGTCGTGGGCGAACCGCAAGCCACCGTGAGCCGTCACCTCAAGGTGCTCCACGCCGCCGGGTGGGCCCAGCTGCGCCGCGCCGGCGCCACCAGCCTCTACACGCTGGACCCGGCCGCGCTCCCGCCCGGCAGCCAGCCCCTCTGGGACGCGATCTCCGCGCAGCTCGGCGCCGAGGGCCCGACCGCCGAAGACCTCGCCCGGCTCGATGAGGTGCTCGCCGTCCGCACCGCCGACGCCGCGGGCTTCTTCGCGCGCTGGGCGGACCGCTGGGACGCGCTGAAGCGCGAGGTCTACGGCGACGCGTTCTGGGCCCCGGCCCTCCTCGCGCTCTTGCCGCGCGGCACCCGGGTGGCGGACCTGGGCTGCGGCACCGGAGAGCTGGTCGCCGCGCTCGCCGCCGCCGGCGCCGAAGTCATCGGCGTGGACCGCGAAGAGGCGATGCTCACCGCCGCCCGCGGACGCACCGAGGGCCTGCCCGGGGTCACGCTGCTGCGCGGTGACGTGGAGGCCCTGCCGATCCCGGACGCCAGCGTGGACGCCGCCCTGCTCGTGCTGGTGCTCCAACACCTCGCGCAGCCCGCCGCCGCCCTCGCCGAGGCCGCGCGGGTCCTGCGCCCCGGCGGCCGCCTCATCGCGCTGGACCTCGCCCCCCACCACAACGACGGCTTGCAGGCCGTCCTCGGCCATACGCACCGCGGCTTCTCCGCGCGAGACCTCGCGGCGCTCGGGGACGGCGCGGGGCTCGCCCTCGCGCACCACGCCCGCTGGGCCACCCCGCCCGGCGCCCTCGCGCCGGCCCTCGTGCTGGCGGTGTGGGAGCGCGTGCCCGCGGCGCGGTGACGCCACGGGGCGTCGGCCCTGCCGCCGCGCGCCCCGGCTCAGGCCTCGGCGGCCCCGGTGGACAGGGAAAACACCTGCTCCGAGCCGACGCGCCACAGCACCTGCATCTCATGCAGGGCGTCGTTCACGGACGCGAGCGCGTCGGGCGACGTGTGCTGGCCGCTGGCGACCAGCTGCCGCAGCAGGTCGAGGAACCCGTTGAGCGCCTGCTGGAGCGAGAGGAGCAAGTCCCGCAACCCATCGGCCACGACATCCCCCCGCTGAGCCCACTCGTCCGCCCACGCCCAGGCGTCCCGGACTTCGACCCACTGATTCGCATCGACGGCGCCCGCCTGGACTTGACGCACGAGGCCGAACCGAAGGAAGTGGTTCACGCGAAGGACGTGGCCGTGGATGTCTTGAGTGTCCGAGGGCATGACCGGGTTTCCTCCCTGACATTCAATAACCGAGGCGACAGAGCCGCGCCCTGCCCCGCCCTACCGGCCGATGAAGAACTTCATCGCCGCCGTCGCCAAGCCCGTGTACGGCGGGTTGAAGGTGTCCATGCCGTTGAGGCGCGCTTGGTCGAACACGGCGCGGTGGTGCGAGAAGGCCTCGAAGCCGTAGCGCCCGTGGTAGCGGCCTTGGCCCGCGGGCCCGACGCCGCCGAAGGGCAGCTCTTCTTGGGTGTTGTGCACGAGCACGTCGTTGAGCGTGACGCCGCCCGACATCGTCCGCGCGAGCACCTCGTCTTGCCGCTTGCCCGAGTGGTCGAAGTAGTACAGCGCGAGGGGCCGCGGACGCTCATTGACGTAGCGGATCGCGTCGTCCAGGGTGTCGTACGGGATGACCGGCAAGATCGGGCCGAAGATCTCGTCTTGCAGGACGAGCATGTCGTCCTTGACCTCGGTGAGCACCGTGGGCGCCAGCTTTCGCAGCTGCGGGTCCAGCGCCTCGTTCGCCGGGTTCACGCGGGTGACCTTCGCGCCCTTCTCCTCGGCGTCGTCCACGAGATGCAGCAGGCGGCTCACCTGCCCCGCGTGGATGATGCAGGTGTAATCGGCGTTGTCCTTGAGCGTCGGGTACATCTTGGACACGGCCTTGGTGAAGGCCTCGACGAAGGCGCCGACCTTGGCCCGCGGCACCAGCGCGTAGTCCGGCGCGATGCAGGTCTGGCCGGCGTTGTACGTCTTGCCGAAGGCGATGCGCCGCGCCGCGGTGTCGAGAGAGGCGCTGTCGTGGACGATCGCCGGCGACTTGCCGCCGAGCTCCAGCGTCACCGGCACGAGGTTCTTGGCGGCGGCCATCGCGACGAGGCGCCCGACCTTGGTGCTGCCCGTGAAGAAGATGTGGTCGAAG
>JBEIVK010000840.1:0-1910 GCA_040373935.1 Alphaproteobacteria bacterium | reverse complement strand
CGGGGCGGCGCACGCGCCGCCCGGGCGGCCCTCGGGCCGCCCCGCCGCCGGCGCCTCCCGCGGGGCCGACCGCCTCGCCCAACGAGAAGGGGCCCGCCGCCGCAGCGACAGGCCCCCGGGAGGCGGAGCAGGAAGGGGGCGTTACGGGGGAAACGTCGTTTCCCCCGTCCCCAACCGAAAACCCGATGCCGCGCTCAGTCGACGAAGCGGCCGGGATTCGTGATGTTGCCGTCCGTGGAGAGGACCGTCATGTCCGGGCCGATGTAGCTGATGGACGGGATGCCCCAGTCCAGCTCGAAGGGCTGCCAGTTGGCGTACTCCTCGTCGGCGAGGGCGGGCACGGTGAGCAGGCCGTGGTCTTCGGCCCAGCGGGCGACGTCGTCCACGTCGGGCTGGTTTTGCCGGCTGTCCTCGATGAGGATCTCGATGGCCTGGAAGCCGGCCGGGCCGTACTCGTCCTGCTCGCCCTGCACCTTGTCGGCGAGCTGCTTGCAGGGGCCGCACCACTCCGCCGAGAAGACGAGCATGATGGTCTGGCCGCAGAAGGAGTAGAGGTCCACCTCTTCGCCGTGCTGGTCCAGGAGGGTGAAGTTCTCGACGACGTCGCCCTCCTGGTAGACGGGCCACTCGTAGGTCTCGCCGCCCTGCTCGAAGGTGCCGGTGCCGGTGGGGCCGGTGGCGACGGGCTCGACGTCGCAGCCCTTCACGTTGTAGCCGCCGGTGTAGGCCCGGGAGTACGGGTTGGTGGGGCTGGTGCCGCCGTCGCGCTCGGCGAGATCGTCCAAGCCATCGCCGTCGGAGTCGGCGATGGACGGGTCCGTGCCGAGCTCGGCCTCTTCGCCGTCCGTCAAGCCGTCGCCGTCGGAGTCGGCGTTCAACGAATCGCCCTCGGAGGCGCCGGTGTCATCGCCGTCTTCCTCTTTGTCACCGCAAGCGGCGAGCAGGCTGAGCGGGAGCAGGGCGGGGAGCAGGAGGCGAAGGGTGGGCAGGGACATCGGGGCTCCAGAGACAACGAGAGAAGCGGGTGGGGGCGGCGTCAGTCGAGGAGAGCGGCGGCGTCGTCGATGGCGGCGAGAGGATCCTCGCGGTCCACCGAGAGGACGAGGAGGTCGGCGTCGAGGAGGACCACCGTCGGCCAGTACATGATGTCCATCCACGGCGCCATTTCCTGCGCGGTGTCGGAGAAGACGGGGACGGCCGGGTTGGGGTAGGAGTCGAACCAGCGCTCGGCCACCACGCCGTCCGGCGCGGCACCGGAGCGGTTTTCGCCCAGCACGGTGACCCAGAGGAGGTCCCCGGACGCGATGGCCTCCCGGACCGGCTCGTAGGCAGCGCCGTTGCCGAAGGGGAACGACTCGCCGTCCAGCCAGCCCGACAAGGCATTGCACGGGCCGCACCAGACGGCGCTCAAGTCCACGAGCACGGGGACGCCGGCGCCGGCGAGGTCGTAGATGTCGACCTCTTCGCCGAACTGGTCCACCATCACGAAGCGGGGGATGCGCGCGCCCACCTCGGCGCGGCCGCCGGAGGGCTCCTCCAAGGCGTCCTTGTCGGGGTTGTAGGGCCAATAGCCGGTGTAGATGCGAGACTCGGCGTCGGCCGGGTCCGTGCCCTCGGCGAGCTCCCAAGGGTCCAGGTAGGAGTCGCCGTCCGAATCGGTGGAGAGCGGGTCGGTGCCGAGATCCAGCTCTTCGGCGTCCGAGAGGCCGTCGCCGTCGCCATCCGCAGAGTCCGGGGCCGGATCTTCGCTGTCGGGGAGGCCGTCGCCGTCCGCGTCGGCGGGCGCGCCGGAGGAGGTGTCCCCCTCTTTGTCCCCGCAGGCGAGGGCACCGAGCAGAAGGAAGAACGAGCACGCGCGCATGGGGGCCTCGGGTGGGAGCCGGATGGTAGCACGCCCATCCGCGGTCGCT
>JBEIVK010000381.1:0-4341 GCA_040373935.1 Alphaproteobacteria bacterium | reverse complement strand
GCCGGCCCGCCGCACGTCGCCTTGGCGCGGCCGCGGCGGCGGGGACCCGGCGGCGCAGGAGGTCTGCCGCGTGGGCGCGCTGGACACGGCGGCGCAGGTGCCTGTGGCCTCGCCCGTGGGACCGCCGACGCGCTGGCTCTGGGCGCCTGGGCTGGGGCCCGACGCGGTCCCCGCGCTGCTGCGGTCTGGCTGGACGGACCTCGCGGTGGAGCTGGACGCCCCGCCGGACGCCGCCGCCAGCCCGCTGCTCGTCGCCTTGCGGCGCTTCGCCCGGGCCAACGCCTTGCGCGAGCCGATGGCGCGCCAGCGGGCCGAGGTGGCGTTCCCGGTGGGGCCCGGCGCCGCCCGCGCGGCCGAGGTGCTGCGGGCCGTCGGCGTGGACGCGGTCTGGGTGGGCGGCGTCAGGGTGCGCTGAGGTAGCCGGCGCCGTCGAGGACGTCGTGCCACGCGCCGCCGGCCTCCCACCAGGCCGCGTGGGCGCTGGATGCGCCGCCGAGGGCGAACACCGCGGCGACGGCGAGGCCGCGCAAGGCGGGGCGGGTCTCGCTGTCCGGGAAGGGCGGGCTGCCGTTTTCGCAGAGCAGGGTGCAGCCCCAGTCCGTCTCCCACTCGTAGTCGCAGTGGTCTGTGCCGACGACGCGGACGGCCGTGGCGTCCGGCGCGGAATCGTAGACGGCGGTGCCGTTGGAGTTGGCGTTGCAGGAGCCGGGCTCGCCGATGACGCCGTAGACCGGGGTGGAGAAAGAGGGAGCAGCGTCCAGGCCGAGATCTTCGCTGTCCACCCCATCGAGCCCGACGGCGCCGAGAGCGTCCGGGTCCCGGTCGGCGGCCAACCACGACGCGAGGCCCCCGGCGGACTGGCCGACGTAGACGACGTCGCCGCCCCCGAGCGCCGCGTGGAGGGCGACGAGGTTGTCGGCGTTGCGCGAGTGGTCGGCGTTCCAGAACTGCGAGAAGCAGAGGCCGGGGATGACGACCTCGAAACCCCAAGAGGCGAGGTGCTCGCCCCAGCCATCCATCTGCGCGGCGGCCCGCGAGAAGCCGTGGGAGACGATCACCCGCGGGCCGCTGGCCCCGCCGCCAGGGGTGTAGCGGGTCCAGGACAGCGTGCAGTCTGCCTCGACGCGGGTCTCGCCCGTCGCGGTGGAGACGCTGGCGGGGCCGGCCTCGCGGTAGTCGGGGCCGGGATCGCTCCCGCCGTCGCCGCCGCCGTCGCTGCCACCGCCGTCTGCGCCGCCGCCCGAACCATCAGCGCCGTCCGTGCCGTCCGCGCCGTCCGAACCGTCCGCGCCGTCCGAACCGTCAGCGCCGTCGGCGCCGTCCGTGCCCTCGGCGCCGTCCGTGCCGTCGGCGCCGTCCGTGCCGCCGGCCCCATCCGCTTCTCCGGAGTCCACACCCCCCGCGGACTTGTCGTCTGCGGGCAGCTGCGGCGTACACGCCGCGCCGAGCCAGGCCATCCAGATCCATCCACGCATCACGAACCCCACGCCGCCGCATCTTAGCGCCCCTGCACCCGACGACCAGCGGAATTGTCGTTCGCCGTCGGCCGCGCCCCTCGCCACCCCCGGACGCGGTCGCTAAGGTACCCCTGGAGGGTATCGCGATGGACACGACCCATCCTGCGCCCGCCGCGGTGGATCTGGCCGTCCGCGGCATGACCTGCGCCTCCTGCGCGCTGCGCCTGGAGAAGGTCCTCGGCCGCGTGGACGGCGTGCAGGGCGCCGAGATCAACTACGCCACCGGCCTCGCCCGCGTCGCGGTGGTCCCGGGCGCCGTGGGCCGGGCGGCCCTGGTGGCCGCGGTGGAGGGCGCCGGCTTCACGGTCGCGACGCCCAACGACGGCGAAGACCCCGAAGATCCCGTGGCCCTCGCCGCCGCCGCAGATGCCGCCGACGCCCGGGAGGCGCAGGCCCTGCGGCGAGACATCTGGATGACCGCCGCCTTCGGGCTGCCCGTCGTCGCCCTGGGCATGGGGGCGATGCATTGGGAGCCTGGCTGGTGGCTGCAGGCCGCGCTCTCCGCGGTGGTTCTCGGCGGGCCCGGCCGCCGCTTCTTCGTGGATGGTGCCCGCGGCGCCGGGGCCGGCGCCCCAGACATGAACACCCTCGTCGCGCTGGGGGTGGGCGCGGCCTGGCTCCTCTCCGCCGCGAGCGCGCTGGCGCCTTCCGTCGTGCCGCACGCGATCTACTTCGAGTCCGCCGTCGTGGTGGTTGGCTTCGTCCTGCTCGGACGCGTCCTCGAGGCCCAGGCCCGCCGCGCCGCCGGGGCAGCCGTGCGCGCCCTCGTCGCCCGCGTCCCGGCCACGGCCCGCGTGGTCGTCGGCCCCGCTGGCGCCCTGGAGGAGCGCCCGGCGGCGGCGGTCCTCCCCGGGGATCTCGTGCAGGTCTGGCCGGGCGAGGCCCTGCCGGTGGACGGGGTGGTGGAGCAGGGCCGGGCGACCCTCGACACCGCCGCGCTCACCGGGGAGTCGGCCCCCGTGCCCGCGGGCCCCGGAGACACGGTCGCCGCCGGCGCACTCTGCGCCGAGGGCGCGCTCTGGGTGCGGGTCTCCGCCAGCGGGCGTCGCACGGGCCTCGCGCGGGCCGCGCGAGCGGTCTACGAGGCCCAAGCCCACAAAGCGCCCGTGCAGCGCCAAGTGGACGCGGTGTCCCGCCGCTTCGTGCCGGCCGTGCTCGGCGTCGCCGTCGCCTCCGCCGCCGGATGGCTCGTCGCGGGGGCCCCCGTGGCCGACGCCATCCTCGCGGCCGTGACGGTGCTGGTCGTCGCGTGCCCCTGCGCGCTCGGACTGGCCACCCCAACGGCGGTGCTCGTCGCCACCGGTCGCGCAGCGCGGGAGGGCATCTGGTTTCGCGACGGCGCCGCGCTCGAGGCCGCGCAGGCCGCCCGCACCGTGGTCTTCGACAAGACCGGGACGCTCTCCCAAGGGGCGTTCGCGGTGGCCCAGGTCGAGGGCCCATCCACGCTGCTCGGCGTCGCCGCCGCGCTGGAGGCCGAGAGCACCCATCCCCTCGCCCGGGCGCTGCGGGCGGCGGCTGTCCCGGGCGGCCCCACCGCGCAGGGCTTGCGGAGCGCGCCGGGAGACGGCGTCGAAGGCACCATCGCAGGCGTGCGCTGGCGGCTCGGGCGGGCGGGGTGGGCGGGCGCGCCGCCGTCGGGCACGGGGGACGCGGGCGAGAGAGTCGCGGGCACGGTGGTGCACCTCGCGGCCGATGGCCAGTGGGCCGGGGCCATCACCTTGGTCGACCCGCCGCGGCCCGAAGCCGCTGCGGTGGTGGCCGCGCTGCGGGCGGCGGGCCGGCGCGTCGTCGTGCTGTCCGGCGATGGGCCGGGGCCCACGTCCAGACTCGCCGCGGCGGTGGGCGCGGACGCCTGGGAGGCGGGGGTGCGGCCTGCCGAAAAAGGCGCGCGGGTGCTCGCCTGGAGCGCCGACGGCCCCGTCGTGATGGTGGGCGACGGTGTGAACGACGGCCCGGCTCTCGCGGCCGCCGCGGTGGGCGTGGCGATGGCCGAGGCCGCCGATGTCGCCCGCCAAGCGGCCGGCATTCAGCTCGCCCGCCCCGATCTCCGGCTCGTCCCTGCGGCGATCGCCCTGTCCGACGCCACCTTCCGCACGATCCGCCACAACCTCGTCTGGGCCTTCGGCTACAACGTGCTGGCGCTGCCTCTGGCCGCCGGCGCCCTGGCCCCGTGGGGTTGGCGCATGAGCCCCATGGTGGCGGGCGCCGCGATGGCGCTCTCCTCGGTGAGCGTGGTCCTGTCCAGCCTGCGCCTCCGCAGCGTGCGCCTGCCCGCGATCCCGTGAGGCGCCTGCGCGGCTGGCCAGGTTTCCGGCCGCCGTCAAGGACACAAACTGTCCGCGTTTCCGATGGACGCGGGCGACGGGATGGCGTAGGATGGCGGCGAACACCGATCGCCCGGCGCCTGGATGGCGCCGATGGAGCCCCAATGACGGTCAACAAGGTCATCCTCGTCGGCAACCTCGGTCAAGACCCCGAGGTGCGCGCCACCAACAGCGGCATGCAGGTGGCCACCCTGCGCATCGCCACCACCGAGCGTCGCAAGGTGCCGGGCGGCAACGAGTGGGCCGATCACACCGAGTGGCACTCCGTGGTCGTCTTCGGGCGCGACGCCGAGAACGCCGGCAAGTTCCTCACCAAGGGCCGTCAGGTCTACATCGAGGGCAAGCTCAGCACCCGCAAGTGGCAAGACAAGGAAGGCAAGGATCGCTACACCACCGAGGTCGTGGCGGATCGCGTGGCCTTCCTGGGCGGCGGCCGCGGCGATGGCGAAGGCGGCGGCGGCGGCGGCGGCGGCGGCGGCTACTCCGGCGGCGGGCGCGGC